>JALZHC010000826.1 GCA_030914105.1 Acidobacteriota bacterium | reverse complement strand
CGGTACTGTAGGCGCGCTCGCACGCGTGTATGTGTGCGAGCCGCTCAGTCGAAGTCCGTCACTTCGTCGAGGAGAGTGATGCGCGGCGGCGTGAAGTCTTCGGGCTGGACGGCTTCGCGCGGGTCGGGTGAGTCTGAGAGCCAGGAGAGCGAGCGTTCGAGACGTGCGAGGTAGTCCGTGATGTCGAGCGACATGAAGTGGGCCGCGCCGAGGCGCGCGAACTTCTCCCGCGCCATCGAGTACATGCGGCGTGCCGCGCCGCGCCGCCCGATCTCGATGTGGTGGAAGACGACCGCCGACTGGATCAACGCCTGAAGGAAGAGCTTCTCGCGCGCGCCGCAGTCGTCGCGCCAGCGCTCCTCCCAGGCGTCGTGCGCCGCGTGGAACTCGCCCGCGTTGTAGAGGTCTATGCCCGCCAGGTACTCCGCGGGGTATGCGGCGGCGTGCGCCTCCGTGTAAGCGTCCATGAGTGATAAGTGATGAGTGATAAGTGGTAAGAATTAAAGTCCGGAGTCTGGAGTCTGAGAGTTAGGAGTCAGGAACCGCTGGCCTTCGACTCCAGACTTTAAGACTACCAGACTCCAGACTCCGAGACTCCAGACTCCGAGACTCTTCTTATCACTTATCACTCGCTAGTTGAAGTTGACGAGGCCGGCGCTGGCCGTGAAGCCGACGCCGAAGCCGACGACGAGGGCGGGGCCGGGCCGCCGGTTCCGCTCGGCGAGCATGAAGCCCGTCGAGGCGCTCGAAAGGTTGCCGTAGTTCTTCAAGACCTCGTAGGAGGCGCGCACCTTCGCCGAGCCGGTCGGCACCGAGAACTGCGCGCTGACGCCGTCGAGGATTTTCTTACTGCCGGTGTGGATCAGGCAACCGCTCACGTCGTCGATGTCGGAGACGGGCGAGTCGGGGCGTTTGAGCACGCGGCGCACGGTCGTGACGGCGTAGTGCGCGCCGCGGTTCGGGGCGGCGGGGCGCATGAGGTAGACGGGGCGCGCGCCGCCCGAACACGGCTGGAGGCTTCCGCCGCCCATCGCCAACAAGTCCACGTCGCCCGGCTCGTCGTTCGTCAGGTGCTCGATGGGGCCGAACTCCGCGACGCCCTCATCGCGCCCGACCAGGAGCGCGACCGCGCCGTCGCCGAAGAGCATCGCCTGCACCATAAAGGTCGTGTCCGTGCGTCGGCGCTCGGCCTCCTCGTTGTCGAAGATGCCGGAGCGGCGCATGCGCGCGATCTCGCGGTAGCCGAAGTAGTCCTCGCTGAGCAGCGGCGTCAGGTAAGGCGTGTGCGCTTCGGAGAGGAGGATGAGCGCGAGCTTGTCGGGGTTGGCGTTGAGGTACCAGTGCGCGACCTCGACCGTCTTCAGAAGAACGGAGCAGCCTTGCGCCTGCATGCTGACGGTGCTGATCGAGCGCGAAAGTGTGCCGTGCAGGTTCGCCATCACCTCGGAGGCGAGGCAGGGCAGGAGGTGCGCGGGCGTGTTCGTGGCGGCGATGAGCAGGCCGACGCGGCGCGGGTCGCCGCCCCACTCCTCGATGCAGCGGCGCGCGGCGCCGACGCCCATCTCGGTCGAAGAGCTGGTGGCGTACATCGGCTCGCCGGAGAGGAACTCCGGGAGGTTTTCGAGCGTCGAGAAGCGGCGCTCGACGCCGAGGCTTGAGACGGTGTTGATGAGTTCGGGGGAGAGCTTGTACAGCATGGCCGCGATCATCTCGTCCGTGCTGACAGCGTTCGGGGCGTCGAAGTCGCCGAGGCGATGAGGTTAATCATAAGCTGCTCCTGTCTGGTTTGGGGCTGTCAATTGCTCTGGCCGACGGGGCGGCGATTTGCCGCGGCGGCTCCGTCTTACCGGTCGAGCCGCACGCGGCCGACCGAGTCTTCGTGCAGGCTGCCGAGGTAGAGCGCGCCGCCGCGCTCAAGCGCGCTCGAAACCATCGCGTAGTGCTCGCCCGAAGGGTCTTGCAGGTTGCGCGTCACACGGCCTTCGGGCGAGAGTCCGACGACGAAGCCGTACCTCTCAGGGGCCGGCTGTAAAAATGAAGGCAGGCGCACGACGACTTTTCTCAAGGATGGTCGCGGCAGCAGCCCGTCCAGAAGTGAGTTGCGGGGCGTGACCAGCGCCAGCCAGAACGTGTCTGTGCCGTTGAAGGTGATGTTGTCGGGGAAGCCGGGCAGGTTCTCGACGAAGACTTCGCGCTCGCCCGCGCGCGGCCCCTTGAGCCAGTAGCGCCAGACCTTATACTCGCCTGTCTCGACGACGAGCGCGAAGTCTTCGCCGGGGCCGAGCGCGACGCCGTTGGCGAAGTGTAATTGGTCGATAAGGACGCGCGTCTGCTTCGTCGCCGGGTCGTAGGCGAGGAAACGGCCCAGAGGGCGGTGCTCGATGATGTCGAGCGTGTATTCGGAGAGCGGTCGGTCGGTCGCGTCCGTGAAGTAGACCGTGCCGTCTGCGGCGATGTCGAGGTCGTTCGGGCAGCCGAGCCGACGACCGCCGGCCTCCTTCGTCAAAACGTTGACCCGTCCG
>JALZHC010000238.1 GCA_030914105.1 Acidobacteriota bacterium | reverse complement strand
CTTGAACGGCACGCCCTTCAACGCCTGGCGCGGCAACTACACGCAAGCCGACGTGATGCAGGAAGTCCGCCGACGCCTCCAGAAGTATGCGCCGATGCGCGCGGGCGTGCGCAACGCGCAGTCCTTCAACTTCGGCACGGGCGGGCGCTTCGACATAGACTTCGTCATCCGCGGCCCCGAACTCGCGCAGCTCGCACACTACGCCGAAGAGCTCCGGACGCGCTCGCAAGCTTTGGGCGGCATCGTCGACGCCGACACCACGCTCAAGCTCAACAAGCCGGAGCTGAGAGTCGAGATTGACCGCGACCGCGCCGCCGCGCTCGGCGTCTCGACCTCCGACATCGCCAACAGCCTGCGCGTCATGGTCGGCGGCGACGACGAGGTCACGCGCTACTACGACGCCTCGGTCGCCGAAGCCTACGACGTGGAGCTACGGCTCACAGAGCGCGACCGCAACGACCCGCGCACGCTCGGTCGCCTCTACGTCCCTTCGGCGCGCGGCGGGTTGATACGTCTCGACAATCTCGTCCAGCTCAAGCGCGAGAACTCGCCCTCGCGCATTGACCGCCTCGACCGACAAAGACAGGTCTCTCTGCGGGCCTCGGTCGCGCCCGGCTACGCGATGGCCGACCGCATCGAAGCCCTCAAGCGCGCCGCCGCCGAAATGAACATGCCCGTCTCATACACGACGGCCATCACGGGGAAGGGGCGCGAGCTTGAACGCACCTTCACGGAGTTCGTCTGGGCCTTCCTGCTCTCGATCATCTTCATGTACATGATCCTCGCCTCGCAGTTCGAGAGCACGATTCACCCGGTCACGATTCTCTTAAGTTTGCCGCTCGCCATCCCCTTCGCGCTCGCCTCGCAGTGGGCGACGGGCGACACGCTGAACCTCTACTCGGCGCTCGGCATCCTCGTGCTCTTCGGCGTGGTCAAGAAAAATTCAATCCTCCAGATTGACCACATGAACAACCTCCGCGCCAAAGGCATGGAGCGCTTCGAGGCCGTCATTCAAGGCAACCGCGACCGTCTGCGCCCCATCCTGATGACGACGCTCGCACTCGTCGCCGGCATGACGCCGCTCGCTCTCGGCACGGGGCCGGGCGCGGAAGAGCGGCGCTCCATCGCCGTCGTCGTCATCGGCGGCCAGTCGCTCTCGCTCCTCTTAACACTTCTCGTCACGCCGGTCGCCTACTCGGTCTTCGACGACATCGGCCACACGGCGACGTGGCGACGCCTCGCCGCGCGCATCACACACACGCCGCGCCGCGCCGCCGCCGGACTTCGCGCGGCCTTCGCGCGACACAGTCGCGCCGCCGAAGAGAACACAGACCCGTTGGCGGACGAGGCGACGCCGTTTGTTGAGGAAGGGCGGGAAGTCGAAAGCGCGAGCGCCGAAGTCGGCGCGGGCGGCGACTGAACACGAACAGACTGTCAATGTCGAATCAAAACATCGGCCAGCCGGTTCCGCGCAAAGAGGGACGCGCGAAGGTGACGGGCGCGGCGCGCTACGTCGACGACCTCGACGCGCCCGGCATGCTCTACGGCGCGACCGTGCGCAGCCAAGTCCCGCACGGGCTTGTCCGCGAGATAATCTTCGGCGAAGGCATCCCGTGGGACGAGTTCACCGTCGTCACGGCGCAGGACATTCCCGGCGCGAACGCCGTCGCCCTCATCCTCAACGACCAGCCGTACCTCGCCGACCGGATAGTCAACCACATGGAAGAGCCGATTCTCCTGCTCGCGCACGAAGACAAATACCTGCTCGAAGAGGCGCGGCGCGCAGTGCGAGTTGAAATCGAGCCGCTGCCCGCTGTCTTCACGATTGAAGACTCGCTGGCGCGCAAGGAGGTCGTCTGGGGCGAGGACAACGTCTTCAAGTCGTTCCTCGTCGAGAAGGGAAACGTCGAAGAGGTTTGGGACTCGCCCGGCCTCTTCGTCGTCGAAGGCGTCTACGAGACGGGCGCGCAGGAGCAGCTCTACATCGAGCCGAACGGCGTCATCGCCACCGCCGGGCCCGAAGAGGGCGTGACGGTGCGCGGCTCGATGCAGTGTCCTTACTACGTCCACAAGGCTCTGGTGAAACTCTTCGACCTGCCCGAAGACCGCGTGCGCGTCATTCAGACGGAGACGGGCGGCGGCTTCGGCGGCAAGGAAGAATACCCTTCGATGATTGCCGGGCACGCGGCCCTGCTCGCGTGGAAGTCTGGGCGGCCAGTGAAGATCGTCTACGACCGCGCGGAGGACATGACGGCGACGACCAAGCGGCATCCGTCGCGCACGCGCCACCGCACGGCGGTCACGCGCGACGGGCGGCTCGTCGGCATGGAGATCGACTTCGTGATTGACGGCGGCGCTTACGCCACTCTGTCGGCGGTCGTGCTCTCGCGCGGCACAATTCACGCCGCGGGGCCTTACAACTGCCCGAACGTCCGCGTGCGCTCGAAGGCCGTGGCGACGAACGCGCCGCCGCACGGCGCATTCCGGGGTTTTGGCGCGCCGCAGAGCATCTTCGCGCTCGAAAGACACTTGAATAAAGTTGCCGCGGCGGTCGGCCTCACGCCCGAAGAGCTGCGCCGGCGTAACTTCATCAAGCAAGGCGAGACGACCGCGACAGGTCAGGTCATACGCGAGGACGTGAACCTCGCCGCGCTGCTCGAACGAGCCTTCGAGCTTTCCGATTACCGGGCCAGGCGCGAGCGCTTCGCGCGCGAAAACGAGGGCGCGCGCGTGAAGCGCGGCATCGGCTTCGCCTCCTTCATGCACGGCGCGGGCTTCACGGGTTCGGGCGAGAAGTACCTGCAATCCATCGTCGGCTGCGAGGCGACCGCGGAAGGCCGCGTGCGCGTCCTCGCCGCGAGCACGGAGATCGGGCAGGGCACAAACACAATCTTCGCGCAGATCGCGGCCGACGCGCTTCAGTTAGACTACGAACTCGTCGAAGTCGTGCAGCCGGATACATCTCACGTCCCCAACAGCGGCCCGACCGTCGCCTCGCGCACCTGCATGATCGTCGGCAAGCTCGTCGAGACGGCTGCGCTCCAGCTCAAACAGACGCTCGCCGCCGCCGGCCTTCTGCGAGAGCCGTACACGGCTGAAGAGTTCGCGCGCGCCTGCCGCGAGTATGTCGAGCAAAACGGCGCGCTCAAAAGTTTCAGCCAGTACCAACAGCCTGAAGGCGTCGAGTGGGACGACGAGCACTACCGCGGCGACGCTTACGGCGCTTTCGCCTGGGCCGTCTACGTCGCCGAGGTGAGCGTTGACACCGTGACCTACGAGGCGCGCGTCGAGGATTTCGTCGCCGTTCAGGAGGTGGGCCGCGTGATTCATCCCGTTCTGGCCGCCGGCCAGATCGAGGGCGGCGTCGCGCAGGGGCTGGGCTGGACGCTCTACGAATCGGTCGTGTGGCAGGACGGGCGGATGCTGAACGGCCAGATGACCAACTACATCATCCCGACCTCCGCCGACATCCCGCCCCTGCGCGTGCACTTCTTCGAGAACCCATACGCGGGCGGCCCCGCCGGCGCGAAGGGCATCGGCGAACTGCCGATGGACGGCCCCGCGCCCGCGATCCTCAACGCCGTCGAGCACGCGACCGGAGTCGCCTTCGACCGCGTGCCGCTCACGCCGGAAGCGATCATGGAGGCGCTTGAAGGAGAGGCGGTCAAGGCTTAAAGGGCAGTAGCGCCGCCGTCATGGGGGGCGCTAAGGCAGTAGCCCGACCATCTGGGAGGGCGTGCACGATTGACTAACGAAGACATGAGAGAGATTCGCAACGGCGTGAACCTTGGGCGCGGCGACTCGGACGGCGGCGGCAAAGTCTCCGTGCGCTGCACCGTGAACGGCGAGGCCGTGACGCTCGAAGCCTATCCGCTAGCGCGCCTGCTCGACGCGCTGCGCGAAGGACTGAAGCTGACGGGGACGAAGGAGGGCTGCGGCGAGGGCGAGTGCGGCGCGTGCTCCGTCATCCTGGACGGCGAGCTGGTTAACAGTTGTCTCGTGCCAGTCGCTCAAGTCGAGGGCGCGGAGATAAGGACGGTCGAAGGGGTCGCCGACGGCGAGCGCCTCCACGCGTTGCAGCAGTCGATGATCGAGTGCGGCGGCGCGCAGTGCGGCATCTGCACGCCGGGCATGGTGCTCGCCGCCGTCAGCCTGCTCGAACGCGTGCCCGACCCGACCGAGGCCGACATCCGCGAAGGACTCGCCGGCAATCTCTGCCGCTGCACCGGCTATATGAAAATCTTCGACGCGGTGGTGAAAGCAGTAGACAGTAGACAGTAGCCAGCGTCCAGTAGGCTCCGCGTTACGGACGCCCGCGCTGGCATCGGGACGATTCATTAATGAAGGTTTTCTACTGACTACTGACTGACTACTTCTTACATGAGAGCCTACCTGCCCGCTTACGAGTTGGTCGTGCCGCGCACGCTCGGCGACGCGCTCGCGCTTTTGCGCGACGAGCCGGGCGCGTGGCGGCCTTTCGCGGGCGGGACAGATTTGATGGTTCTGCTCGAAGCGGGGAGGCTGGAGCACAGGCAGTTCTTCAGCGTCCGACACTTCGCGGAGCTGCGCGGCATCGAGGAGTCGGACGCTTACGTGACGCTCGGCGCGCTGACGACTTACACGGAGGTCAGGCGCTCGCCCGTGCTTGCGCGCGAGTTTCCGATGCTGGTGCGCGCGGCTTCGGAGACGGGCGGCGTGGCGATTCAGAACCGGGGCACGCTCGGCGGCAACATCGCCAACGCCAGCCCCGCCGCCGACTCGCCGCCCGCGCTGCTCGCATACGGCGCGCAGGTCGAACTCGTCTCGGCGGGCGGCTCGCGCTGGGTCGCTTACGCGGACTTCCACACGGGCTACAAGCAGACCGTCATGCGGCAGGACGAGTTGATCACCCGCGTGCGTCTACCGCGACCGCCCGCGGGCGCGCACCACTTCTACCGGAAGGTCGGCACGCGCCGCGCGCAGGCCATCTCGAAGGTCTGCTTCGCCGCGCTGGCCGAAGTGGAGGACGGGGCGATCAGTGAAGTCCGCATCGCTCTGGGGAGCGTCGCGCCGATTGTGCTGCGCTGCCGGCGGACGGAAGACGCGTTGCGCGGGCGCGCGCCCGAAGCGGAGTCGAGCGCCGCGGCGCTCGAAGTGTTGGCGCGCGAGATCGCGCCCATTGACGATGTGCGCTCGACAGCACGCTACCGCGCGCGCGTGGCGCAGAACCTGCTCGCGGAGTTTTTGTCCGAACTGAACGGCGGCGCTTCTCGCGTATGAAGCCTTATCTAAATCTTCTCGCCGCCGCCGCCTCCGAGAAAAGTCTTGATTTAAATTGCGGCAATCGGTTAGTCTAATTTCAGAGGGCGACGCCTCACGGCCCTTCATACGCCGGCAACTTTCGCCTCACAAAAATCCCAACGCTCGCGCGAAGAGTCCTACGGGAAGGAGTGTCGAGTAAAGCCAGTTATGATTCAGCCCGGCACGCTGCTACAGAACCGCTACCGCGTGGCCGAACAGATCGGCAAGGGTGGCATGGGCGAGGTCTACGCCGCCACGGACGAGCGCTTCCAGAGCAATGTCGCCATCAAGCGCACCTTCTGCGACGACCCGGAACTGCTCAAGGCATTCGGGCGCGAGGCGCGGCTCCTCAACCGCCTGCGCCACGCTGCGCTGCCGAAGGTCAGCGACCACTTCACGGAGGACGGCGACCAGTTCCTCGTGATGGAGTACATCGAAGGCTCCGACCTCTCGGAGCTGCTGAAGCGGCGCAAAGTCCCTTTCCCACTGGCTGACGTTCTGCGCTGGGCCGACGAGCTGCTCGACGCGCTCGAATACCTGCACACGCAGGAGCCGCCGGTGGTGCACCGCGACATCAAGCCGCAGAACATCAGTCTCACCACGCACGGGAAAATCGTGCTGCTCGACTTCGGGCTCGCCAAGGGACTGCCGGCGCAGACCGCCTCCGGCACGGCTTCAAGCGTCTTCGGCTACTCGCTCAACTTCGCCCCCCTCGAACAGATGCAGGGCACCGGCACAGACCCGCGCAGCGACCTCTACTCCCTCGGCGCGACCCTCTACCACCTGCTCACCGGCTCGACGCCGCCCGACGCTCTGTCGCGCGCCACGGCCGTCCTCGACGGCTCGCCCGCCCCCCTGCTCCCCGCGAG
>JALZHC010000825.1 GCA_030914105.1 Acidobacteriota bacterium | reverse complement strand
GTGTTGGGGTAGTCTTTACCAGCACCCAGCACCCAAAACCCTTTTTCGTTCCGCGTTCATACTTCCGACTTATGAAAAAGACATTCCCCCTCCTGCTCTTCGCAGCCCTCGCCGCGCACGCCGCGGCGCAGTCGGGAAGAAGAATCACGCCGCCGCCTCCGCCCGCCGAGCCTCAGGCGGAAGCGTCTTCGACCGAAGCAGCGCCCGCCGCGACGCGCGCGCCTTCAACGAACGCCGAGTTCACGACGCTGCCGGAGAGCGTGCTCACGCGCGAGCTTCAGTCGCTCGAACGCGGCAGCTTCCGCCTGTCGGACTTCGGCGGCAAGGTTCTGGTCGTCAACCTCTGGGCGACTTGGTGCGGCCCCTGCCGCGCGGAGATTCCGGAGTACGAGCGCGTGCGCAAGGACTACGCGGCGCGCGGCGTCGAGTTTGTCGGGCTGACGACCGAAGACCCGCGCACCTCCGCCGAACGCGTCCGCCAGTTCCTGCGCGAAGTCAAGTTCGGCTTCCGCCTGGGGTGGGCCGACCGCGAGACGGCGCTCGCGCTGATGAACGGCAGGAACTCTATCCCGCAGACTTACGTCATCGCCGCCGACGGCACAATCGTCCGACACTGGCGCGGCTACGCTTCGGGCGGGCGCAGCTCCGCCATGCTGCGCGACGCGCTCGAACACGCACTCTCCGGCGCGGCGCGCGACGCCGACGCGCGCTGAAGCTCTGCCGACAACATGACTGCCGTTCTGCCGACAGCACGACCGCCGCGCTGAAGCTCTGACGACGCCGCGCCTCCGGTATAGAATGTCGGCGAACGCCCCGCGCCGCGCGTCGCTCGAAAGGCTCGGAGCCGTGAAGAGACTTCTTTTCGCCCTGACCCTCGCCGCCCTGCTTCAGTCTCCCGCGCACGCTCAGGCGCAGCAGCCGGACTCGAAGAAGACCCCGCCCAGCCGCCGCCGACGAAGCGCGAAGAGTTAAAGGCCATACCGAAGCGCGAAGAGTTGAAGGCCATACCCGACGAGGTCTTCAACCAGGAGTTGAAAGACCTCGACGGGCGGAGCTTCTTCCTCTCAAACTACCGGGGGCAGGTGTTTGTGATAAACATCTGGGCGACTTGGTGCGGCCCTTGCCGCTATGAGATTCCGGAACTGAAGAAGGTTTACAAAAAGTATTCCGGGCGCGGAGTCGAATTCATCGGGCTGACCGTGGACAACCCACAGACGGACGCGGAGCAGGTGTGGGCTTACCTGAAGGTAATGAAAATCAATTACAAGCTGGGGTGGATTGACGGGCCGACTCTGGATAAGCTTCTGGCCGGGCGTCTCGCAATCCCGCAGACCTTCGTCGTCGCCGCCGACGGGCGGATCGTCTGGCACGTCGTCGGCTTCGTCGGTCGGGATAAAGAGCAGCAGTTGCTCGGCGACAGCCTCGAGAAGGCGCTAAACCCCACTCCGGCGCAGTAACGGGCGGGCGTCGGCCCGGCGTGAAACTTCGGCCCCGCGGCGGACGTAAAACTTTGGCGTCATGAACGCAACAGCAGAAGCAGTCGGCCTGAAGAAGGTTGTCGCCGCGGGCGACGGCGAGCTGGTCGTGCGCGCGCTCGCCGGGCGCGAAGAGGACTTCGAGGAGTTGGTGCGCCGCTACCAGCGCCCCATCGTCGCCTACGTCTACCGCATGGTCGGCGACTACGACGCGGCGCTCGACCTCGCGCAGGAGGTCTTCATCAAGGTCTACAACTCCTTGACGCGCTACCGGCCCGAATTCAAGTTCTCGACCTGGATTTACCGCATCGCGCACAACGCCGCCATCGACCACCTGCGGCGCGTGGGCGCGGCGCGCACGGAAGACCTCGAAGTCGAGACCGAAGGCGGGCGCACGTTCGAGAAGCCGCTCGCGAGCCGCTCGCCCACGCCTGAACAGGAGACCGAGCGCGGCGAGCGACGCGCGGAGATCGAGGAGGTGGTCTGCCAGCTCCAGCCCGCCTACCGCGAGCTGATCGTGCTCCGGCACTCGCACGACCTCTCCTACGACGAGATCGCCGAAGTGACCGGCCTTCCGCTCGGCACGGTCAAGAACAGAATCTTCCGCGCGCGCGAGGCGATGCGCGAACTCCTGGTCGCGCGCGGCATCACGGGCGTTTGACGTTTATGGCCGACGGCGCAGCCGACACGGGGCCGCAGTGCCCGCAGACGAGCGTCACCGCCGCCTACCTCGACGGCGAGCTGGACGCGGCTGCCGCCGAAGAGTTCGAGAGCCACGCGCGGGAATGTGCCGCCTGCTCCGCCGCGCTCCTCGAACAGCGCCGCCTGCTCTGCCTGCTCGACACGGCCTTCGACGAGACGTTCGCAAAAAGAGTCGCCCTGCCGCAGGACTTCACGCGCCAGGTGAAGGCGCGCGCGCGCTCCGACATGAGCGGCCTGCGCGCCGCGCGCGAGCGGCGGCTGGCCTTGAAGATTTGCGCGGCGCTCGCGGTCGCGGCCTTCGCGCTCCTGGGCTTCGCGGCCCTCGACGCCGTGGTCGCGCCCGTCGTGAACAC
>JALZHC010000824.1 GCA_030914105.1 Acidobacteriota bacterium | reverse complement strand
GTCCCACAGTCCGATGGTCTTGCGTTCGAGGCGCGGCGTGGCGCTCACGACGAGCGGCTCGGCCTGCCGGCAGTCGAAGCGCACCGAGAGCGCGTGCTCGTTCCAGAGCGCGCGCGCCTCGGCCCTGCGCTCCTGCGGCGCGTCCTCGCCCGACCAGTAGCGCGCGATCTGCGCCGCGCGCGTGCGCGACCACGCCGGGTCGTCGAAGTCGCCCGCGGCCAGCTCCCGCTCGACCCGCAGCGCCTCCACGATGTTCGTTATCTCGTAGCCTCGCGCCACCATTTCTTTAGAGTGATGAGTGTCGAGTGATGAGTGATAAGAGGAGTCTGAGAGTCAGGAGTCAAAGGCAAGCGGTCTTGACTCCAGACTCCGAGACTCCCGACTCCGGACTGTATTTCTTATCACTTATCACTTATCACTCATCACTCACCACTAGAAAAGTCCTTTCACCCAGCCGCCGTCAACGACGATGGTCTGGCCCGTGATGTATGAAGCGCGCTCGGAAGCGAGGAAGGCGACGGCGGCGGCGATCTCTTCGGGCCGCGCCATCCTGCGCGCGGGGACTTCGCCCGCCCAGCCTTCGATCATCTCCTCCTTGCTCCGTCCGAGCTTCCGGCCCCGCGTGATGGCATGTTCCTCCTGCCGCGCCGTCAGCGTCCAGCCCGGCGCGACGTTGTTGACCGTCAAGCCGTCGGCGGCCACCTCGTTTGAGAGAGTCTTCGCCCAGCCCGTCAGCCCCGCGCGCACGGTGTTCGACAAGAGCAACCCCTCAATCGGCTGCTTCACGGAGATCGAGGTGACGTTGACGATGCGGCCCCAGCGCCGCTCGCGCATCCCCGGCACGACGAGCCGCGCCAGCCTGACCGCGGAGAGCGCGTTCAGCTCGAAAGCGCGCCGGTACATCTCAAGGTCTGTCTCCGCGAAGGTCGAGCCGGGCGACCCGCCCGCGTTCGTCACGAGCACGTCAACTCGGCCCGTCGCTTCCATCGCGCGTCTGACGAACGCCTCCGCGTCCGCGTCCTTCGTCACGTCCGCCGCGACGCCGAAGACCTCTGCGCCCGTCTCGGCCCTGATCTTCTCCGCCGCCTCGCCGATGCGCGCCTCGTCGCGCGAGCAGATGAAGAGTCGCGCGCCCTCGCGCGCAAGCTCCAGCGCCGACGCGAACCCGATGCCGCCGCTCGCCGCCGCGACCAGAGCCACGCGCCCCTTCAGTCCCAAGTCCATCCTTCAATCGCCCTCGCCACTTAATCTCAAATCCATTCCTTAATCGCCCGCGCCCCGAAAACTTTTCAGCGCCGCAAGGCACTTGTCGAGCAGCGCCGCCGGGTCTTCGTCGAAGAGAACGACGGCGCGCGTCTTCTTCGTCAGGGCTTGAATCAGCCTCTCGGCTTCGTCGGCCACGCCGCCCGTGCCCTTCAGACAACCGACGACGCGCCCCTCGTCGTGCGCGATGGTCAGTTCGTTGAGCGTGCCCGTCCCGCCGCGGAAGATTAGAACGACGTCGCACGAGCGCACGAGCACGACGTTTCGGCCCTTCAGCCCGAAGCCTGTGTAGACGAGTAAGTCCGTCCCCTCGACCGGCAGCCCGTAATGCTCGACGTGCTCGCGCTCGTCCGCCGCCGGCGACACGCCGACGTGAAGCGCGCCCGCCCTGTGCGCCGCCGCGCCCGCAATGTGCGGCAGCCCGGTCGTCCCGCCCGTCATCAAGACGCAACCGCGCGCCGCAATCGCGCGGCCCAACCCCTCGGCCTTCGCGCGCAAATCCTCCGCCAACTCACCCGTCAGCGCCCCGCCAGCCGAACCCATAACGCCGACTTTGATTCTCATAACTTCGACGGAAAGCTCGAAACCGACTGCTACTTTTGCGGGCGCGCGCCTGCGGACTGCGGCGTGGCGCGGCAGTGTATAAACTGTGCGGATGATAAAGGAAAATGTGGCGGGTTGAAAGGAGGCGGAGCGTGCTTGCTACAGGCCGGGTTCGTCGAGTCCAAGTGAGACGAGCATCTAACGCACGCGTTCTGCGCCCCGCGCCCGCCCGATTCACACTTGAACTGTACCGATTTGGCTTGAGACTTGATTAATTCGAGCGCGGATTGCCGCGATTCGAGTCTGACTCGCGGCAATCCGCGTGTGAATCACGACAGTTCAAGTTTAGTTTACCGCCGGTTTGATTCGGTTCGTGACGAACTCGAATGCCTTCACCTAAATCTCAGTCCGAATCACTCCGAACTCGATAGAAACCGGAGCCGGCTCGGATTATATCGGAGCGGAACTGACGAGAAAGCTCCGGCTCAGGCTTCATCCGCGCGCGGGGCGCGTGCTTCTGTCCCACCAACGGCGCGTGAGGAACCAGAGCGCGCCGGGGAGTGTGAAGAAGATTCCGATGGCGGCGGTGACTGTGCGGGGCGAGTAGCCAAAGCGGTCGAGCGCTTCGCCCGTGGCGTAGTTCGAGGCGGCCATCGAGAGCGTCATCAGCATCAGCTCGGCGGCGAAGACGCGCCCGCGGAAGTCGTCCTCGACCGTTGACTGC
>JALZHC010000237.1 GCA_030914105.1 Acidobacteriota bacterium | reverse complement strand
ACGCCGGTCAGGATGTTGAAGGGGCGGCCCGAAGAGATTTCGAAGATCGGCGCGACGACAAAGTCCGAAAGGACGCGGAGGATGCCGCCCTCGGAGCGCCAGCCGAGCGGCGCGGCGAGCACGCCGGAGAAGACGAAGCGGTGGCGCTGGTCGAAGAGCGAGTCGGCGCGCTCGGCGCGGAAGTTGCGGTTGTCCTGCGGGAGCAGGAGAGTCTGCAAGTCGGAGGAGTCGTCAATCGCGTGCGACCAGGTGTAGGAGGCGAGGAACTGGAAGTTGTTCGAGAAGCGCTTGCGCAGCTCGAAGTTCGCCGCGTTGTAGACGGAGTTGCCGTCGGAGACCTGCGTGTTGACGCTGCCGAAGGGCGTGAGCACGCCGGGCGTGCGAAGCGTTCCCGCGAGCTGCGAGTCGAGCACGGCCTTCGTGACGAGTCCGCCGGAGGCTGCCGTGGCGAGGAAGTAGTTGGGCGCGTTCGGGCGGAAGAAGTTGGCGATGGCCGGCGAGATGATGCGCCCGCGCGTGGGCGAGAGCACGATCATGCCGGGGATGATGTTGACGAGCACGTCGCCCGGAAGCAGCGGGTTCGCAAAGGTCGCGCCTGCGGGAAGGTTGGTCGGGAAGAAGCAGGTC
Organism: Acidobacteriota bacterium; assembly: GCA_030914105.1. GTDB lineage: Bacteria > Acidobacteriota > Blastocatellia > Pyrinomonadales > Pyrinomonadaceae > QHXN01. The sequence continues at coordinate 5,526 of JALZHC010000237.1, read as the reverse complement.
GGGCCGGGGCACGCGCCGCTGACGAGCGCGACCTCTGTCGTGTTCGTCGGCAGGCGATTGGCGTAACGCGCGAAGTTCTGAACCTGAAGCTCTGTCCGCGGCGCGTTGATGTCGAGCGGGTGCGGCAGGTGGTGCGCGCCGACGAAGAGCCAGCTCGCCGAGATCGACATGTCTTTGGTCAGACGCCGCTCGACGGTGACGTTGGCCTGGTTGGCGTAGGCGTACTCGAAGTTCTTCGCCACGGGCAGCGTGAACGGGAGCACGGGGCCGAAGCCTGGGAAGGTCTGGTCGTTGAAGCGCTGGCGACCGAACTGGTAGTCGGAGCCGGGCGCGACGCCGGGCGTGACGACCGACGGCGGCAGAGCGGCGCAGAAGGGGGTGCGCGCCGCGCCGGGCACGCAGACCGTGCCCTGGAAGACTTGCGTCGCGTTGAGCAAGGCCGTCGGCGAGGGGCTTCCCGAAATGAGCACGTCCTGTTGCTGCTGTGCGGCGTCGGCGATGTCGGAGTTGAAGCCGATGGCTAAGAGCGGGTGGTCGTAGAAGAGTCCGTAGGAGGCGCGCAGCACGGTCTTGCCGTCGCCCGTGATGTCCCAGGCAAACCCGACGCGCGGCGCGAAGTTGTTCTTGTCGCGCGGGAAGCCCTGCTGCACGCCGATGGCGTCCTGCGCGGCCAGTATGTCTGAGGGCGCGAGCGTGATGCCGGAGAGCGGGTCGCGGAAGCCGACGGGCTGAATCTGCGCGGTCAGCTCAACATCGTAGCGGACGCCATAGTTCAAAGTCAGGTTCGGGCGAATCTTCCAGGAGTCCTGCGCGAACCAGGCGATTGGCTTGTTGCCGAGGCTGCTCGAAGGGTTGCCGAAGCCTTGAATGTAGTTGGAGGGGAAGCCCAGCCCGTACTGCTGGACGGGCGTGAAGTCGGGCGGCGCGAGCGAGCCGACCGTGGGGAAGGCCGCGAGCGTCGTCGCGGAGAGTCCGCCGAAGTTGTAGAGGCCGGCGAAGTTCAACTCGAAGATCGCGCCGACGTGGATGAAGGCGAAGTCGCCGCCGAACTTGAAGGTATGGTTGCCGCTGACGTAGTTGACGTTGTCGGTGTACTCGTAGCGCGTCTCGGTGCGGACGACGGGCGAGAACAGCTCGCGACCGAAGAAGGCCGTGCCCGGAATGTTGACGGCGACGGCGTCGCCGTTCTCGGAGCGGAAGGTCGCGCGGCGCTGGCCGAAGTTGAAGCGCGCCTCGTTGACGACCGAGTTCGAGAGCGTCGAGGTGAGCGTGGTAACGAAAGAGTAGTCGCGCAGGGTCTGGATGCCGAGGCGCGAGAAGTCGTTCTGGCCGAGCGCCTGGTTCTGCGACTCGACCTGAATGCCGGAGATGTCCGAAGGGTTGTAGCCGAAGCGCAGCGTCAGTTGATGCCGGTCTGTAATCTTGTGGTCGAGGCGCGCGGACGAAAAGGTCGTGTGCTCGGAGATGGGGAAGACCTGCGGAATGCCCAGAAGCGGGCGGAAGGCGATGAGTTGACCGGCGGCGTTCGCCGTCGTCGAGGGTACGGGCGCGCCCGAAAGGAAGAAGCGCGGGCCGATGACCTGACCGGCGGCGATGGAGCCGCCGGCGCTGATGAGCGGGTTCGTGCCCGTTAGGGCCGTGTTGCCGCCGCTCGAAGCGAGGTAGGCGTACTGTATCGCCGCGTTGGCGAGCGCCTGACCCTGCGCGATGTTCGCGGGGACGCCCGAAGCGATGAGCTGGCCGGCGGTCGTGAGCAGGCCCGAAACGTAAGTGCCCTGCGCCGGTGTGATGTTCGAGAAGGTCTGCGCAAACGGCAGGAAGGGCGCGCCGACGGTGACGCTTCCGTTCAGGCCCGCGCGGACGTTTGAAGTGAAGAAGCCGGTCTCCTGACGTCGGCGCTGCTCGAAGGCGAAGAAGAAGAATGTTCGGTCGTGATCGAAGGGGCCGCCGAGCGTGGCTCCGTACTGCGCGCGCGTGAAGGGCGGCTTCTTGCCGGGCGAGTTGTCAATCGTCGGCGCGAAGGCGTTGCGCGCCTGGAAACTCTTGTGGCGGAGGAAGCCGAAGATGTTGCCGCGCACGTCGTTGGTGCCGGACTTGGTGACGACGTTGACGACGCCGCCGGCGGTGCGCCCGAACTCCGGCGCGTAAGAGTTGGTGACGACCTGAAACTCCTGGACGGCCTCCTGCGAAACGGTCGAGCGCGCGGCGTTGACGGAGTTGTCCGTGTTGTCGGCTCCGTCAACCTGCACGAGGTTCGAGCGCCCGCGCTGGCCGCCGAAATTCAGCCCCGAAGTCGGCGCGGGGCCGATGGGGCGACCGTTGTCGCGCGTGATCATCGAGTTGGTGAGTGCGATGTTGATGTAGTCGCGCTGGTTGACCGGGAGGTTGTTGATTCGCTGCTGGTCAACCGTCATGGCGACAGCCGTCCGCGAGGTCTCCACGACTTCCGTGTTCGCGCCGGTGACCGTGACCACGTCGGTGATCTGCCCGACTTCGAGCGCCACGTCGAGGTCTGCGCGCTGGCCGACGGTGAGGGTGACGGAGGGGACGACAGCCTTCTTGAAGTTCTTGGCCTCGACCGAAACCTCGTAGGTTCCGGGCGGGACTTTGGTGAGTTGGTAGAAGCCCTCGTCGTTCGAGACGCCGGTGCGCACGTCGTTGGTCGCGGGGTTACGAGCCGTGACGGTCGCGCCGGGCACGACCGCGCCGGTCGGGTCGCGCACGAAGCCGCTCAGGTTGGCCGTGGTCGCATCGGCCTGCGCCAGGGCAGCGACAGTGCCGGCGCTCAGCGCGAGGGCGCAGATGAGGACGAAACAGCATGCGGTCGGGAACCACCGTCGAAGGGGGAACGCACACATAAATCTCTTCTCCTTGAAAGACAAGATTACCGTTGGGCGAGGCCGCCGAGAGCGCGGCGACAGACGCGTCAGCCGGCCTGAGTTTCAAGATTGCTCGCGAACAGACTGTGGCACGCGCCGGGAGAATTCTGCTGCTTGTCGCGCGCTTGGTTAAGGAGGTCTGCGGGCCGAAGCTTCCGCCTGAAACGTCGAGAGCAACCCGCCGATACTAGCGACGACTTTGTACCTTAAAAACCGCCCTTTGGCAAGGAGCTTATGAGATTCGCAGTCCGAACGCGAGAGGGCGAGCACGCCGCGCGTGACGCGCACGCCGCCTCACTCGATTATGAATTCGGTCTGCTGTGTGGCGCTCGATTTGGTGCGCGCGTCGGAGGCCGAGACGCGCAGGACGTAGCGGCCTGCGGGCAGACCTTCGAGCGACAGCTCGCCCGAAAACGGGATGCGCGAGGGGTCTGCGGCGGCGGCGTCTTTCGTCAGGCCGCGCGGCGGAAGCGCGAGGACGGTCGCGCCGTCGCGCATGACGCTCGCCGCGGCGCTCAAGTCCGCGTGGGTCTCGCCTGTGCCCGCGCCGTAGACGAAGGATTGGAAGCGCAGGCGTGAGCCGCGCGCGAAGCGGCGTGTGACGTTGACGGGGGCCGACTGTGCGCCGCCCGCCTTCGGCGAGGCGAGGAAGACGCTGCTGAGCGAAACCGCGCCCGGAGTCGCGGCGGGTATCTCGACCCACTGCGACTGGCTGCCTGTGCGACCGCTGCGCCGGTCGCGCGCCGCGACGCGCACCTGATAAAGGCCGGGCGGAAGCTGAAGCTGCTGGCTCCACTGCACGAAGCGACCGTCCGATTTTTCGAGCGCGTCACGCGGGACGGAGAGCACCTGCTTGAAGGTCGCGAAGCTGCCGCGGTCGTCGAGCGCGATGCCGAGGATGTCAACCTGCGCGCCCTCGCCCTGCTCGCCGAAGTCGAGCATCTCGCCGTCGAGCTGCATCGAGGCGGCGAGCACAGTCCCCTTCTGCGGCGCGTCGAGGTAGCCGACCGAGAGCGCGAGCGGCAACTCGCGGCGCGGATACAGAGACGCCAGCGCCGAGCGCATCTCGTCCTCGACCGAAGGCGCGGCGCTCGCGCCCGACTTCTTCTCTGAGGGCGCGCCACTCTTCTCGATGGTCGCGGCGTTTTTCTCGGAGGGCGCGACGAAGTAGCGACGCCTGAGCTGCACGCGCAAGTCCGGCCTGCCGCGGACTGTGATTTCGACGCGCGAGCGGCCCGCGCGCTGCAACTCCGTGTCGGGCCGCCAGGCGATGAGGTAGTAGTTGGAGGATTCGGCGACGGCCTGCGCGAAGGCTTCGTTGAAGGCGTTGTTGTCGAGGAAGGCCCGCCCGCCCGTGTCCGCCGCGAGCGTTTCGAGCGGCTCGCGCGACATCTTCTCGTCGAAGAAGCTCCTGCCGGTGGTGCGGTTGTCGAAGTCCGGGTAGTCGTTGCGGCTCGCGTCCGTGGCTGAGTCGCCGAGGGTGCCGCGCGCGTCGAGCGTGTAGACGACCGCGCCGACGCGCGCCGCTTCTTTCGTCACCAGCCGCAGCACTTCGGGGCCGTTCGACTTCTTGTAGTCGATGACGAACCCGTCCGAGATGAAGAAGACGAGTTTGCGGCCCGCGAGCGGCGCGGACGAGCGCATCAGCGCCATCAGCCCGGCGAGCGTGCGGCTCTCGGCGACGCGCGTGTTCATGTTGATCTGCCGCGCGCGATCCCTGACGATCATGGCCGCCACGTTCGCCATCGAGGAGTCCATCTGGTACTCGTTCATCGTCGCCTCGACGAGGTAAGAGAAGAGCTCCTGGTCGCGGTGGTTCTGCACGCGGTTAGCGTCCACCTCGCTCATGTAAACCTTGTTCGAGTAGCTGTCGGTTTCGCGCCTGGAGGTGAGCCGCGCGATGGCCGCGCGGAGCACGGCCTTGTTGTCCGTGAGCTGCTGGAGGAAGCCGACCTGCCCGCTCGCCGAGACGACGGCCACGAGGTCGCCCTCGACCATCTGCTCTTCGACGAAGCGCGTGAGCGACTTGCGCGCGCGCGCGAGGCTGTCGTCGGCGAGGTGCACGTCGTCCACGAAGAAGAAGATCACGCGACCGCGCGCGGGCGAAGGCGGCAAGGCTCTCTTACTTTCTGTTTTGGTCGTCGCTTCCGCTTCGTGAGGCGAGGCGGCGGCGAGCTGCGCCGCCTCGCTTGCGCTGCCCGCGACGACGCGCTCGAAGAAAGAGACCGGCACGTCGCGCCCGTCAACCTTCAGCTCGAACTGTTCGGGCTTGAGGCCGTCAACGAAACGCCCGCGCTTGTCGAGCACCGTCACGTCCGTCTGCACCAGCTCAGACCTGACGCGCACGACCTCCTCGGCCTGCTCCGCCGACTTGCGCCGCTCCTGCCCGCCCGCCGTCGCGAGCAACAGGACGAGAACTGTTAAGACCGAACAAACGAACCGGGTTAGGTGGGCCACGTGACTTCCTTTCTGAAGGGGCGGGCGCGAGAAACCCCGAAGGGGCTTCCACGCAGTTCTAAAAAACTCTTCTGCTTTGAAGGGCGTTTGCGCGCGGCGGGTTGCGCGCCGACGCCGGCCTTTTTCGACTCGGCGTCACCAACCCGGAAGCGCGCGGCGGCGCGTGGCGCGTGCGAGGCCGCGCCGGAGG
>JALZHC010000823.1 GCA_030914105.1 Acidobacteriota bacterium | reverse complement strand
GCGGGGATGACGATGGAGAGGGACGTGGACATCAGTTCTGAAAACTCTCTCGGCGCAGTCTCGGACGGCGAGCCGCAAACGCCCGTGGGCGAGCGCGTGCGGCCTCGCGGCCTGTCGTCGAATATAGCACAGCCGCGCGCGGGCGTGCCCGCCCCTGCCGCGCGTTGCGGGGGCTGTTCCGTCTTGAGCTTAAAGCAGGTCGAATCTCACCGCCGCAGGCGCAGCAGCACGCTCCGCGCTCAAGTTTGATTTCATGGATTAATTCTTCCCTCTACCGAGAGGCCCTCCCGCCTGCTGCGCCGGGCGTGCCCGCAGTGGTAAAATTCTTCCGCCCCCAGACGGTGAGATCAAGCGAGGTTCGGGAGCACGACATGAGCAAGAGAACGTTCGGGCGCATCGCCGCCACAGTAATCATCATCGCCGCCACGCTCGTTGGCGGCATCTGGGGGGGCCGCGCCTTCAGTCAGTCGGACACGGGCGCGCAGCGTGTCGAGTCGGCCTACACGGAGGCTCTGTCGGTCATCTCCGACAACTACGTCGAGGAGATTGATTACGGCAAGGCGAACGAGGCGGCCATCCAGGGCATGCTCTGGACGCTCGACCCGCACTCGAACTACTTCAACCCGCAAGAGTACCGACGGCTCATGCAGGATCAGGAGTCGCGCTTCTCAGGCATCGGCGTCTCCATCCTGCGCCACCGCGATGGCGTCTACGTGCAGACGCCGATTGAGGGCACGCCCGCCGCGAAGGCCGGACTCCGTTTCGGCGACCGCATCGTCGAGGTTGACGGCAAGGACGCGCGCGACTGGACGACGCAGGCCGTCTCGCAGGCCGTGCGCGGCCCCGAAGGCGAGCCGGTCACGATTAAAGTCGAGCGCGCCGGAAGCCAGGCGCCGATCTACTTCACCATCAAGCGCGGCAGCGTCCCGCAGCCCTCGATCCGCAACTACTTCATGGTTCGTCCCGGCGTCGGCTACGTCGGCCTGAACGGCGGCTTCACGCAGACGACCGCCGAAGAGCTGGAGCGGGCGCTCGCGGACTTGAGCAAGCAGGGGATGCAGCAGGTCGTGCTCGACCTGCGGAACAACCCCGGCGGCCTGCTCGACCAGGCCATCAAGGTCGCGAGCCACTTCGTCGGGCGCGACAAGCCCATCGTCTCCGTCCGCAGCCGCGACGAGGAGCAGAACGCCGTCTACAAGAACACGCTCTACGACCCCGTCGAGTACCCGCTCGTCGTCTTAGTCAACGGCTATTCGGCGTCGGCCTCGGAGATCGTCGCCGGGGCCATACAGGATCACGGCCGCGGCCTCATCGTCGGCGAGACGACCTTCGGCAAGGGCCTCGTGCAGCGCATCTTCAACCTGCCCTACGGCGCGGGACTCACGCTCACGACGGCACACTACTTCACGCCCTACGGTCGCCTGATTCAACGCTCCTACGCGAGCGGCTCGATCTTCGACTACTACAACCGCGAGGAGGCGAACGCCGCGAACACGCCGCAAGCGCCCCGCAACCCGAACGCGCCGACGACCCCGAACGCGCCGAACGCACCGGGCACGCCGCTCAGCGCCCCGAACCCGTCGCCCACTCCCGCGCCGACGCCTTCGGGGCCGCCCGTCAAGACTGCGGGCGGGCGCGTCTTCTACGGCGGCGGCGGCATCACGCCCGACTACACGGTCAAGCCGCTCGACGTGGGAAACGTCACGCGCGCGCGCATCTACGAAGAGGCTTTCTACTTCACGCGCCAACTCGTCGGCGGGCAGATCGCCGGACTCGAAAACTACCGCGTCAACTCCGAGCCGCAGTTCGGTCGCAGCGCGCGCCCGACCGACCTGCCCGTCACGGACAAGGTCGTCGAAGCCTTCCGCGCGTTCGCACAGCACGACGCCGAGAGCGGGCTGAAGCCGGCGCAGATTGACCGCGAACTCGACTACGTGCGCCTGCGCCTGCGCGAGGACATCGTTAACGCGGCCTACGGCGGCGACGCCGCGGCGCGCTTCGTTCTGGAGAGCGGCGACCCGCAGCTCGCGCGCGCGCTCGAACTCTTCCCCGAAGCGAAGGCGCTCGCCGCGAACGTCGGCGCGAGCCGCGCTTCAGACTAAAGTGGACGCGTGCGCGGCGGTTTAACTTCCGCCGCGCCCTTTCTAACAACCGCCCCTTTCTAATAACCGCCCCTCGGAGTCGTTTCCCCTAACGACTCCTCCAGGGCCGCTTCGGAAACGAGATAGCCTCATGAAAGAGACCTCCGCGCGCGCGCGCCTGCGCGCAGCCTTGCTCGCACTCTCTCTGCTCTCTCAGGCCGCAGCCGCCTCCGCGCAGCAACAGCAGCCGCAGCGCCCGCCCGCGCCCGCCGACGAAGAGGAGGTCGTGCGGCTCAACACAGAGCTTGTGCAGTTGCGCGCCGTCGTCACAGACCGGAAGGGCCAGCCCGTCGAGAACCTGAAGAAGGAAGACTTTGAAGTTTTAGAGAACGGGCAGCCGCGCGAGGTCAGCTTCTTCTCACTTGAGCGCGCGCCCGCTTCGCCCGGCGC
>JALZHC010000822.1 GCA_030914105.1 Acidobacteriota bacterium | reverse complement strand
CGAGATCGCCGAGGCCCCCGTCACGACCGGCACGCCGACGCCCGGCGAGACAGGCCCAAGCTTCTCCAGCGAGCAGGAGCGCGCGCGCAAGGCCGTCGAAGCCTTCCAGAAGATTCAGAAAGACTACGGCTCGCCCTACAGCGACATCGCGCGCTACTTCGCCGCCGCCAACATGATCCCCTTTGACCGCGACAAGGGTCTGAGCGAGCTGGAGGCTTTAAGCCGGAGCGGCAACGACGACCTCGCCGCGCGCGCCAAGTTCGCGCTGGCCCAGGCGCGCGAGTCTGGCCGCGAGTACGACGCCGCGGCGAAGCTCTACCAGGAGCTTCTGGGCGACAAGAACAAGAACATCTCGGAGAACACGCTGAAGCTGCGCCTGGCCGCCGTCTACGAGAAGCAGGGCAAGAAAGAGGACGCCGTCAACCTCCTCTTCCAGATGGTCGAGGCCGCGCGCAAGCCGCAAGGCAAGGACAGCAAGCCGCAGCCCGAATCCTCGGTCGTCCGCGCCGCCGCCGACAAGCTTCAGGAACTCAGCCCCGAACGCTTCGCACAGCTCCCGAAGGAGCCGACGACAATAGACAGCTCATCCACGCTCCCAATCGAATGATGAATGCGGAACGCTGAACGATGAACTGAAGGCAGGCCGTCTTTCAGTTCAGCCTTCAGCGTTCCGACTTCCGCGTTCCCATCGTGGACAATCTCACGCACTCGCTCGTCGGACTCGCAGCCGCGAAGGCTGGACTTGAGCGCGTGTCGCCTTACGCGACCTTGACCTGCATCGTCGCCGCGAACCTCCCGGACATAGATATAGTCACGCTGGCCGGAGGGCCTGCCGCGTACCTCGCGAACCATCGCGGCATCACACACTCGCTCGTCGGCGCTCTCGCGCTCGCGCTTGCCCTGCCGGTCTTGTTCGTCGGCGGCGAGCGCCTGTTTGCGCGTCTGCGAGGGCGCGAGCCTCGCGCGCGTTTCAAAGGGCTGCTCGTCTGCTCGCTCCTGCTCGTCGCTTCGCACCCGCTGCTCGACTGGACGAACAGCTATGGCCTGCGCCCCTTCCTGCCCTGGGACGGGCGCTGGGTTTACGGCGACCTGCTCTACATCATTGACCCCTGGATTTGGCTCACGCTCGGCGGCGCGTGCTTCCTTCTGACGGCGCGGACGAGGCCGCGCGCGTTGGCGTGGGCCGCGCTCGCCTGCGTGCTGAGCCTTCTGTTCGTCCTGTTCCAGCGACGCCCCGACGCATGGCCGCCCGTCGTCGCACTCGCCGTCTGGTTCGGCGGCCTCGCACTCTTCTTCGCACTTCATCTTTCGGGCCTGGCGAAGCGTGGCGGCGAGCGCGTCGCCGTCGTCTCGCTCGCGCTGGTCGCTCTGTACTGCTGCGCGCTCGCGCTCTTTCATCACGCCGCGCTCACGGACTCGCGCCGGGCGGCGCAGGGCCTCGCGGCACAAGGCGGCGAGCGCGTCCTGCGCGTGGCGGCGACGCCCGTGCTCGCAGACCCGCTCGCGTGGCGCTGCCTCGCAGAGACAGACCGCGCGACCTTTCGCTTCGACCTCACGCTCGGCGAGCAAGACGCGGCCGAGAACCCGCGCGGACTGCTCAGGGTCGAAAAGCCGTTGGGCGCGGAGCGCGCTCTGGTCGAGCGGGCTTCAGCGGACGAGCGTGCGCGCGTGCTCCTGGGCTTCGCGCGCTTTCCGGTCGCGCGTGTGCTGCCGCAGCAGGGCGGCGCGGCGCTCGTCCGCTTCGCAGACCTGCGCTTCACAGAGCCGGGCGCGCGCGCACGCCCAGGCGGCTTCGCCCTCGACGTGCCCGTCTCTGATGCAGCAGCCCGACCGTGAGGGAGGGCGCGGGAAAGGATGAAGGCGGAAGGATGAAGGGAAAGCAGTAGCCAGTAGTCAGTAGCCAGTAGCCAGTAGAGAAGCAGTTGTCTTTCTACTGGATACTGACTACTGGCTACTGGCTACTCCTTCATCCTTGCTGTTGAGCCTTGAACTTTGAACTTGTAACCATTATTTTGGACGCCGCTCCTGATCGTTTCGCTCCCCCTCTTTTCTGAAAGGAAGCCGCCATGAGAAGAACGACCCGCGCGAAAGCTCTTCTGTCGCTCGCCTTACTGCTCGCGCTCGGCCCAGTCGCCCCTGCCCGCGCGCAGTTGGATGCGCGCGGCGCGCTCGCGTCTCTGCCGGACTCGCAGGTTGTGCTCTTCGTCAACGCGCGGCGCATCGTCAACGACCTTCTGCCGCGCGTCATGCCCGCGGCGGACTACCGGAAGCTCCTGGCCTCGTCGCAGCAGGTCGGCTTCGACGCGCGCCAGCTCGAATACATGGCAGTCGCCGTGCGCTTCGCAGAGCCGGCACCCGCGAGCGGCCTGCCCGAATTCCTCATCGTCCTCCGCGGCGGCTTCAACGCCGACTCGCTGCTCATGCTCGCGCGCCTCGCCGCAGGCTCGCAGAACCTGAAGTCGCGGCAGGAGACTTACGGCTCGAAGACGCTCGACATCTTCGAGACCGAGACGGTCGCCAGGGCCGTCGGCG
>JALZHC010000821.1 GCA_030914105.1 Acidobacteriota bacterium | reverse complement strand
CCCTTATCTTAAAGTCTCGTCAACTCTTCTCCGCGCCGAAAAAAACTGAGGCCCGCGTCGCAATGGACGCGGGCCTCTGCACCTGGACACTACTTTCGGGTCAGGCCGGCGTGTGTCTCTCAGAAGCTCAGTAGCCGGGCGGCGCGGGCGGCGGCGGCGCGTTCGGGCCGGGGGCGACCGGCGACGAAGTGCCGACGCCCGGCACGGCGCTCGTCGTCGTGGTTGCGGGCGCGTCGGACTCGAAGCGCACCTGGCCGTTGACGCCCTTGATCTCGATGTGCGAGCCGCCCGCTCCGAGGCGCGCGCGCATGTTGGAGAAGCTCTGCCGCTCCTGCATCGTGACGTTCGGCACATTCAGAGTGAGGCCGCCATTCTGCCCCTTCACGTCAATGTCGGCGTTGACCTGCTCCCTGAAGCGAATCTCGACGTTGCCGTTCACGCCCTTGATGTCCATCCCTTCGGGGCCGAGCTGCGCGACGCCGAATTTCACGCCGCCGTTGACGCCTTTGATCTCCGTGTGGCCGAGCGACTGCGCCACCTCGACGCGACCGTTGATGCCCTCGACGCCGACCGGCCCTTCGATCTCACCGACGCGCACGCCTCCGTTCACGCCCTTCGCCAGAAACTCGACGCGGCGCGGCAAGCGGAGAGTCACGTCCTGCTTCACCTGCCCGCCGCCGCCCCACAGCCAGCGCCAGAAGCCGCGCCCGCCGTTGTTCTCGCCGCGGACGACGACGCTCGAAGAGGTCAGCTCGACTGTGACTTTGTGGTATTCGAGGTCTTCGGCGTCGGCGGCGGTGCGGACGACGCGCACCTCAGCCGTGTCCGTGTCGGCGGTGGCGACCTCGACCGAGCCGTTGATGCCGCTCACCTCGACACGCGCGCCCGCGTCGAGCCTGCCGGTCTGCCGCGTCTCCTCCTGCTTGCTCACGTGCGGGGTGTTCATCCGCGTCACCCAGCGGCCCGCGAACGCCGCGGCGATGACGAGTAAGACGACCAGGAAAATGCGTGCTTTCATTTCTCACCTTCCGGCGGCGGCGCGCGCCCGCGGTTTCTCAAAGCCGTAGCCCGCCGCTGTTGATTGATTTGAATCCGTCGAAGACTGGCTCTTCCACGAAGAGAAACGACGCGGGCCGCGGCGAAGTTCTCATTAAATGAGTAGCCAGTAGTCAGTAGTCAGAATTCAGTAGACGCTCCGCGCCGCGGGCGTTGACGCCTTCATCCGAGCGATGCAGCGAAGTAGTTTCTACTGGCTGAAGTAGTTTCTACTGGATGCTGGCTACTGACTACTGACTACTGATTCGTCTTCTCTTCGAGCGCGACGGCGATCTCGGCGGCGACGCGTGCGTTCTCTTCGAGCAGGGCGACGTTGGCCCGCAGCGTCGAGCCGCCGCTGCGGCGGGCCATGTGCGCGAGCAGGAAGGGCGTCAGCTCGCGCCCGCGCACGCCGCCGTGTTCGGCCTCGGAGAGGGCTTCGGCGAGCGACTCCTCCAAGAGGCGCGCGTCCGTCTCTGAGTCCGCAGGCACGGGCACGCAGACGACGAGCGCCGCTTCGAGTCCGAGCGCGTCGCGCGCGCGCGCGAGCGCGGCCACCTCGCCCGGCGAGTCCGCGCGGGCGTCAACCGAAAGCCCGCTGCGGCGCGTGTAGAAGGCCGGCAGCTCGTCGCAGCCGTAGCCGACCAGGCAGACGCCGTGCGTCTCAAGCCACTCGCGCGTCGCCGGCAGGTCGAGCACAGACTTCGCGCCGGAGCAGACGACCGCGAGCGGCGTGCGCGCAAGCTCCGGCAGGTCTGCCGAGATGTCGGGCAGAGGCCCACGGTGCACGCCGCCGATGCCGCCCGTGGCGAAGACCTTCAGCCCCGCGCGCGACGCGACCCAGAGCGTCCCGGCGACGGTCGTCGCGCCGTCCAGACGCCCGGCGACGACGACCGAGAGGTCGCGCCGGCTCACCTTGCGAACGCCGGAGGCTTCGGCGAGGCGTTCGAGCTGAGCGTCGTTCAGACCCACGCGCAGCACGCCGCCGATGACGGCGACGGTCGCGGGCACGGCACCGCGCTCGCGCACCAGCTGTTCGAGCCGCCGCGCCGTCTCAAGGTTCAGAGGCCGCGGCAGCCCGTGTGCGATGACCGTGGATTCGAGCGCCACGACCGCACGACCGTCGCGCAGAGCGCCTTCGACCTCTGCGCTCAGCTTCAGTAGATTTCGATCAAGCATAAACGAGAGGTCAGAGGTTAGAGGTTAGAGGTCAGTAAAAGCAAACGCCGCGGCACAGATTTCGACCGCGGCGACTCTTCTACTGACCTCCGACCTCTGACCTCTGCCTTTCAGCGGATGCGTGCGGTGAAGGTGGCGCTGCCGGTGCCGGTGCTGAGGGTGCCGGAGAACGTCCAGCGGATGTGTGTGACGTTGCGGTCGTAGCCGGCGGGCGCGCCGCCGCCGCCGCTCGTGGGCGTGTAGGTGAAGGTCGTGCCGCCGTCGTTCGAGTAAGTGACTGTGACGCCGGAGAGGCCGCCGAGGGTGGCTGTGGCCGAGCCGA
>JALZHC010000236.1 GCA_030914105.1 Acidobacteriota bacterium | reverse complement strand
CGACGAGCCGCTCTTTCCCGTCGCCGACACGGAGATCGGTCGCATCGGCTGTGCCATCTGCTACGACTGGCTCTTCCCGGAAGCCATACGCCAGCTCGCCGCCAACGGCGCGGAGGTCTTGGTGCGAGTCTCGGCCTACATGGACCCCTGGGGCGCAACCGCGCCGATGGATTGGTGGACGACCGTGAACCGCTGCCGCGCCCTTGAGAACACGGCCTACGTCGTCGCCGCCAATCAGGGCGCGAGCCTCAAGCACTATCCTCCTTATTCATGGCCGGGCGGCAGCATGATCGTGGACTTCGACGGGCGCGTGCTCGCCGAAGCCAGCCCCGGCCCCGGCGAGCGAATCGTCGTCGCGCCCCTGGACATCACGGCGCTGCGGCACGAGCGCGCCGCGCGCCGCGGCCACCACATGCTCGCGCACCTTCGGACGGAAGCTTATCCCGTCTACCGACGCCACATCTACCCGCCCGCCGTCGAAGACGACGAAGCCGCCGCGCTCTCCTACGAGCGCAACAACCTTCTCATTGACGAAGCGAAGAGGGGACTGGAGAGGCCCGACGCCGAGTAGCACTTCCGCGCGGCCCGGCTCTCCGAAAACATCTCTGCTTGTAGCCTGCCGAACCCCCTCCGGCCCCGCCTCGGAGAAAGTGATTGACAGGTTTTTGATTTTGTACTAAAACGTACTTCGTTCGGACAGGCAACAAACCTCGCCTCGATTGCAGTAACGCAGTAATAAAAAATTCTCGGCAGCGGCTTCCGGCCTTCGGGCCGGCGGTGCGCCCGTTGGAGCCGTCGCACACCTGTCAGTTCTGGTGTGAGTCAACACCCGTCGTTGTTGTGAGAGTCTAGCCCTGGGCCAATCAACTACAGAGGTTCGTCATGACTACACTCGGCAGAAGCTTTAAACTTTTCTTCCGCGCCGGCTGCGTCGCTTTGCTGCTGGCCGCCTGCGCGTCGGCGTCTCTCGCGCAGTCGAACAAGGCGGAGATCACGGGCAACGTCACCGACCAGAACGGCGCGGCCATCAAGGACGCGACCATCAAGATCACCAACCCCGCGACCGGCTACACGCGCGAGGTTAAGACGAGCGGCGACGGTGCCTACAGCGCGCCCTCTCTCGACATCGGCCTCTACACCATCGAAGTCTCGGCCCCCGGCTTCAAGACCGAAAAGCGCGACGCCGTGCAACTGAACGTCGGCGACAAGCTCGGCCTCGACATCGTGCTCCAGCCCGGACAGGTCAGCGACGTGGTGACGGTGACGGGCGAGGCCCCGCTCGTGCAGACCGAGTCGAGCGACCGCGGCGGCGTCGTCTCCGGGCGCGAGGTGACGGAGCTACCGCTTTCGGGACGCAACTTCACGGAGCTGGCGACGCTCACGCCGGGCGTGGCCCGCTCGGCCAACGCGGGCGTCGGCGGCGCAGGCCCGGACTCTCGGCAGTTCAACAACGGCGACCCGCGCGCAGGCTCCGGCGGCCCCAACAGCTCGAACCCGCAGGGCGACACGCCGACCTCTCGGTTCGCGCGCTCCGGCGGCGGCTCGCTCACCGTCAACGGCCAGCGCCCGACCAACAACAACTTCTCCCTCGACGGCGTCGACAACAACGAGCCGCAGTTCGGAACCATCGGCGTCTTCCCCAACCCCGACGCCATCGCCGAGTTCCGCGTCACGACGAGCATCCCGCCCGCCGAAGTGGGCCGCGCCGCCGGCGCCGTCATCAACACGACGACCAAGTCGGGCACCAACGCCTTCCACGGCTCGCTCTACTACTACGGGCAGAACTCCGCGCTCAACGCTTATCACCCGATCCTCAAGCGCGACCGCGCGCTCGCCATCTCGCGCGGCGACATCAACATTCCCGTCAAGGCCGTCCAGCAGATTCACGAGTTCGGCGGAACCGTGGGCGGCCCGATTAAGCACGACAAGCTCTTCTTCTTCTTCGACTACCTCGGCCAGCGCAACCACCTGCCGTTCCCCTTCGCCTCGACCGTGCCGACGGCGAAATCCAGGGTCGGCGACTTCTCCGAGTTCCTCGCCTGCGGCCAGATCGTCCGCGACCCTCTGACCGGATTGCCTTTTCCCGGCAACGTCATCCCGACCAACAGGCAAGACCCCATCGCGCGCAAGATTCTCGGCCTCTACCCGCTGCCGACCGCCAACGTCGCGTGCCCGAACCAGGGCACGAACAACTACTTCAGCGAGCGCAACGTTCAGGAGAAGATCAACGACTACGGCATTAAGATAGACTACCGCCTGAGCGCCAAGAACTCTCTGACGGGCCGCTACAACCACCAGGGACTCGCGAACCTGCGCGACAACTTCTTCCCCGTCGGCGTCACGGGCCAGCCGGGCCTGCCGACCGCAGGCTTCGGCGCGGGCGAGGAGAACGGCGACACGCGCCAGATCGTCATCACAGACACGCACACCTTCAGCCCGACCGTCTTAAACGAGTTCCGCTTCGGACTCACGCAGATCAACATCGGCATCTTCAACTGCGGCGTGCTCGGCGCGTGCGGCGTCAGCCCGACCTGGGGCAAGGACGTCGGCATCCCGAACGTCAACCTCGGCGGCCCGGAAACCACGGGCGGCCCCGGCATCGGTTTTAACGGCAACGGCTTCGTCGAGTTCCTCGGCGACGGCGGCCTGTTCCGCGCCAAGAGCAAGAACCCTTACTTCGCGGACTCCGTCACGGTCATCCACGGCAACCACGTCGTCAAGGCCGGCGGCGAGTCGCGCCTGCGCTTCCTGAACACGGTCTGCGGCGGCTGCGCCGGCTTCGAGAAAGGTGCCATCGGCTTCGGCGACGGCGGCCCCGGCAACAACTCGCAGGCCAACATGCTCCTGGGCGTCCTCGACGGCGGCTTCGCACAGCGCAGCCGAACCATCGGCGGCCCCTTCGACCTGCGTATGCAGGAGTACGGCTTCTTCGTCCAGGACGACTGGAAGGTCAACGACCGCCTGACCCTGAACCTCGGCCTGCGCTACGACCTTCTGCCCGGCCCCACCGCCCCGACCGAGAAGAACGGGCGCATCAGCTACTACTTCCCCGACGCCCGCAAGGTCGTCGTGGCCTCCGGCTCCGGCGACCGCCTCGTCACGCTCGACAAGAACAACTTCGGCCCGCGCATCGGCTTCGCCTACGCGATGAACCGCGACAAGAATCTGGTCGTGCGCGGCGGCTACGGCATCAACTACACGCTCGACGGCGTGGACTACCCGCCGGCCGTGCGCAACCCGCCCTTCACCAACATCGACTTCTCCGCTTGGACGCTCGCCTCGGGGCCGCCCGTCATCAGCAACGGCATCAGCCCCGACGTGGTGCCGACCGGCACGAACGTCTTCACGGTTGACCAGCAGCAGAAGAACGGGATGGTTCACCAGTTCCAGTTGAGCATCCAGAAGCAGTTCGCACGCGACTACTCGATTGACATCGGCTACGTCGGCAACCGCTCGCGCAACCTGCTCGCCACCTTCCAGGAAGGCTCCGGCGGGCAAGGCATTGCGCGCAACGTCAACGGCGACCTGATCGGCAGCGTCCTGCTCTACTCGAACGCCGCCAAGTCGTCCTACGACAGCCTTCAGACGCAGCTCGTCAAACGCCTCTCGCACAACGTCCAGGGTCAAGTCTCCTACACCTGGAGCCACACGATTGACAACGCGACCGGCGTCTTCAACGGCCTCGGCGACAGCAAGAACCAGGGCCGACAGGGGCCTGTCCACCCCTTCAACCTCGACTTCGACCGCGGCAACTCCGTCCTCGATATCCGCCACCTGCTCTCTCTGAGCGCGATCATTGACCTGCCGCTCGGCAAGGGCCGCCGCTACTTTAACAACGGCGGGGCCGCCGACAAGTTCTTCGGCGGCTGGCAGATGAACGTCATCCAGTCGGCGCGCTCCGGCTTCCCCTTCAGCGTCGTCTGCCAGTGCGGGCTGATCCGCCCGTCGCTCGTCGGCGACCCGTTCAGCGGGCGCGCGGTGGATCGCTTCCTCAACCCCGCGGCCTTCTCGACCTCGGTCGGGATAACGAACGTCGTGAACGCCGCGGGCCAGACGGTCAGCTTCGGCAACCTCGGACGCAACACCTTCCGCGGGCCTTCGATCTGGAACACAGACTTCTCGTTCTTCAAGAACACGATGGTCACAGAGCGTCTGAAGTTTCAGGTCGGCATCGAGCTGTTCAACGCCTGGAACCACACGAACCTGACGGTTCCGAATAACAACATGAACGACCCCGGCTCGTTCGGTCGCTTCGACGGCGCGTATCCAGGCCGCGTCATCCAGTACCGCGCGAAGGTCATCTTCTGACGCGCAACCTCGGACGGCGGGCGCAAGCGTTCGCGCCCCGCCCGAACTCAGAAGTGCAGGAGCGGCAGTCATAGCCGGCTGCCGCTCCTTAATTTTTGGCCGGGCAGCGCGGACATCTCAAAGACGACCACGGACGTTGCGCTCAAACTACCGGCTACTGGCTACTGACTACTGTCTACTGCTACAATCGCCTCCGCTCACGCCGTTCGGCCTTCTTGAAGTCCTATGATTTTTCGCCCGCAACTGCTATTCGCCGTCCTCCTCTCCTGCGCCGCACTCTGCGCCGCGCAGACGCCGGCCCCGACGCCCGAACGCTCGCACGTCGAGCGCTTCAGCACCATCGAGACGCGCGCCGAGCGCGTCGAAGCGGAAGCCACGAAGAAGCTCGCCGCAGACCCACGCGACGCCGCCGCGCTCAACTCGCGCGGGGTCGCGCGCCTCTTCCTCGGTCGTTACAAAGAGGCCGCGGAAGACCTCGCGCGTGCCGTCTCGCTCAAGCCCGACAGCGCCGACTATCAGGCCAACCTCGGCTCGGCCCTCTGGCGCGTCGGTCGCTTGGAGGAGGCCGTCGCCGCCGAGCGTGCCGCACTCAAACTCGACGACAAGAACTACTCGGCCCACTACCAGCTCGGTCGCTTCCTGATGCGGCTCGGCGGGCGCGAGCGACTCGCCGAAGCCGTCACGCACCTGCGCCGCGCCGTCGAGATAGAGCCGCGCCAGTACGACGTGCGCTTCGAGCTGATCGCCGCCTACCGCGCCCTGGGCGACCGCGCGCAGGCTTCAAACCAGCTCGACTTCCTCGCCGACGCGCGCCCCTCCGACCCGCGCGTCTTCTACACGAGCGCGCTCCTCGCCACCGACCGCGACGACATGGAGGCGGCGCTGCGCGACTTCAAAGAGGCCATCCGGCGCGACCCCACGTTCTTCAGCGCGTGGCAAGACCTGGGCGTCGCCTACATGAAGCTCAAGCGCTGGCCGGACGCCGTCGAGACCTTCGCGGAGTTCGCGCGCCTCCGGCCCGACGCCGTCGAGGCCGCATACCTTCACGCGCTCGCGCTCTTCAACGCGGGCCGGATTGAAGACTCCGAGCGCGAGGTGCGGCGTGCGCTGCGCATCAACGCCGGCGCGGCTGAGGCGCACACGCTCCTCGGCGTCATCCTCGCCTCGCGCGGCAACGCCAACGCAGAGGCCGCCGACGCGCTCTCGCAGGCCGCGGCGCTCAACCCGAACAGCTTCGACGCGCACTTCTACTTGGGCCGCGTCCTCTACGCTTTGAAGGACACGGCGGGCGCGGTCAAAGAGCTGCGCGCCGCTGTCAAGCTCGACCCGCGCCACCCGCAAGCGCGCTTCTTCCTCGGCACGGCGCTCGAAGCTTCAGGCGACTCCGACGCGGCGATGGCCGAGTACGGCGAGCTTGTGAAGCTCGACCCGCAGTCTCCGTTCGGCTTAGTCGGCCAGGGCGTGCTCCTCGTCAAACAGGGCAAGCTCGACGAAGCGGTCGCCGCGCTTACGCGCGCCGCCGCACTCGACCCGCAGAACTTCGAGGCACACCTCGCCTTAGGCCGCGCCGACGCGCTCGCGGGCCGCTACACTGAAGCGGTCGAGTCGCTCAAGGCCGCGACCGCCCTCGCCCCTTACCGCTCCGACGCGCACTACCAGCTCGGCCTCGCGCTCCGACGCCTCGGTCGCGACGACGAAGCCAGGCGCGAGTTTGAAACCGTCGACAAGCTCAACACGGAGTTCCGCACCGGCGCGACCACGAGACAGTAAGGCAAAAGTAAAAAGGCAAAAGGCAAAAGTGATCGGACTTCGCGCACAACACGGCACGTTCTCGCGGGCGCTCCGCGCGTGCC
>JALZHC010000820.1 GCA_030914105.1 Acidobacteriota bacterium | reverse complement strand
TCGTCGTACTGCTCTGCGACCTGGAAGGAGAAGTGCGGGTAGGCGACGACGTACATGCCGCGCACGTCGAACTTCTGCCCCAGCTCCTCCCAGACTGCCTCGACCCGCGCGTAGTGCCGGTCGTCGAGCAGCGAAACCACGCCCTGCATCAAGCGTTATCCTTCAAGGCCAAAAGTTCTGAAGAGCGCCGACGAAAGATGTAACGCAAGCCCCGGCGTCGGTCAAGCCGAAGGGGAGAGGATAAGTGGAAAGGGGAAGGATAAAGGGAAAGGGGGAAGGGGTAAAGGTCTGACCGAGCGCCCGCGTTCGTCAGTTCGCCCGGACGGCGCGCACACATCCCTTTCCCTTTACCCCTTCCACCTATCCTTCCCCTTTTCCCTCACTCAGTATCTGCCCGATGCGACGTACTCGACGAGGTAGCGGCGCAGCTTGTCGCGGCTGGCCTTGCGGTAGGCCGTGTAGTCCTGCGCGATGCCTTCGTCGGCGCGCGCGAAGAGGACGTAGGCTTCGAGCAGGCCTGCGTCGTCGAGGCGGACGAGTTCGGCGAGGGCGGGGTCGAGCTGTTTGATCTTGCCGTCCTTCGTCTGCTGCCTCACGCCTTCGACGACCCTGTGCAGCGCGTCGGCCTCCTCGGCGAGGCTGTGGCGGTAGACCTTCTCCGAAGGGTACTGCTTCCGGAACCTCTCGTTGTTGTTCACCGTCCAAGCCGCGCGCGCGATGCCATACATCATCCAGGCGGACGTGCCGTCGTCCTTGCCGCCCGCCTTCGGGTCAATGGTGATGGTCATCTGGTTGTCCTTCGTCGGCGAGACGGAACTCATCGGCTCGATCTTCGGGTGGCCGAGGTGGACGCCCTTGGCGTCGGCCCAGCGCGCAAGGCCGTTGCGCCAGACGTAAGAGTTGTAAGGCTCGGCGATGACGGCCTCGACGTAGCGGTCGCGCGCTTCGTCCAAACGTGCCTGGCGCATGAAGGAGTTGCCCGCGTAGCGGTAGGCCGTCTCGCGTTCGGGGTTGATGGCCGCGGCGCGCGCGTAGTCTTGGCGCGCCTGGTCGAACTCGCCGCGCTGGAGATGCGCGTCGCCTGAGAAGAGCGCGGCGTCGTAGAGCTTCGGGTCGAGCTGCAACGCGCGCTCGTAAGACCGGAGCGCCGCGTCGTACTCCTCGCGCGCAAACGCGGCCTCGCCCTCGCGCATCGCCGCGTCGGCCTCCGCGTTCTCGGAGAACTTCTGCGGATTCGCTTCGCTCCCGTCCGGCTGCAAGGAGGCGATCATGTTGTCGACGAGGTCGGCCGGAAGCCCCGGCCCGAGGCCGAGCTCCTTGCCGCGCACGAGCGCCGCGCGCGCGCGTGCCAGCCTCTGCTTGCGCTGCGCGGGGTCTGTGAGCGACTGCGCCGTGACGAAGAGCGCGATGCCGTACCTGCCGACGACGGGGCCGTCTTCGGGGTACTTCGCCGCGAGACGTTCGAGCAGCGGCAACGAGTCAACGAACTTCTGATTCTGGAAAAGCTCGAACGCCGCCTGCCTGTCCGGGTCGTTCTGCGAGAGAGACTGTGCGGAGGCGCGCGCGGGCGCGAGCGCGGCGAGCGAGAGCAGGAGCAGCGCGAGCGCGGCGCGAGTCAGCCGCGTCCGCGTGGCGAAGGTCTGTGTGGGCATAAATGTTTCCTCCGGGTCGAGGGCTGGGACGTTCAAAGGCCAAAGCGGCGCGCGTCGTTCAGCGGTCTGCCTGCCGCGCGCGTCGAGGCTTTGATAGACGCTCGCCGTCCGGCGCGTGTTCCCGCGCGTCTTCGGGCCGGCTCGCCGGGGAGCAATCTTCGCGGAGGCGCACGGCGGAAGTCAAAGCGCGCGCCGAAGCCACGCGAAGGAAGCCGCGCGAGTGCGTTCAGCGCCCGGCGGCCCCCGCAGGGACGTGCGGCTGGAGGCCCGTGCCGCCTTCGTCGAAGGCGACGCCGGCGGCCACCTCGTCGGTGAGCCGCTCCCAGCCTTCGTGCGTGCGTCGGAAGGTCTCGGCGGGGCCGCGCGTGAAGGACTCGGTTTCGGGCCGCCAGACTCGTCGCTCGATCTGCGCGTGCGGGTGCTTGAGGCGGACGACGTTGAAGGAGTTTGCCTCGCCGCGCCCGCGCGTCGAGGTGGCCGTGCCCGCCTGCACGAAGAGCGCGGAGTGGCCGCTGATACGGTAGCGCTCGGCTGTGTGGCCGGTGTGGCTGACGTGGAGGTGTCCGGCGAGCAGGATGTCCGTGCCGCAAGCGGCGAGCGCCTCCATCGCCATCCGCGAGCGCCCGACGATCTCGCGCTCGTCGTGGCCCGGCGGCAGGTCGAACGGGTGGTGCGTGACGACGACCTTGAAGACCTCCGCGCGGTACGAGCACAGGCGCTCGCGCAGATGCGCGACCTGCCGCTCGTTGATGCGACCGTACTTCCGCGTCCAGGAGCGCGCCGTGTTGACGCCGACGACCACCATCTCTTCATCTTCATAAAAAGGTTCGGGGTCGTCCGAAATGAAGCGGCGGAACTTTTCGAGCGGGCTCGTGAAGCGCGCA
>JALZHC010000819.1 GCA_030914105.1 Acidobacteriota bacterium | reverse complement strand
GGTCTGGACGACGAGGCGGCGGTTCGGGTCGGCCGCCTTCACGCGCGCCTTCTCGAAGCGCAGCAGGTCGAGCGTCCAGCCCGAGCCGAGGTAGTCTTCCTTCAGCTTCTCTTCGAGGTACTCGGCGAAGCGCAGCACGTCGCCGAACAGGCGCTCGACGGACACGTCGCCGTGCTCGGCGACGTAGCGGTCGAAGTAGTGCGTGAAGCGTTCGCGCAGCACGTTGTGCGTGAGCGGCAGGAGCTTGTTGACCTGTATGAAGCGCCGCTCGCGCGGCGTGGCGGCGAACGAGTCGAAGCGCGCCGCGGCCTCGCGCCTGAGCTGCCGCGTCCTCGTCGGCGAAAGCCCCAGTTCGCGCCCGAGCGCGAAGGGGTTCTCGACGAAGCGCGCGCGCAACTCCGCGTCGGCCGACAGCCGCGTCAAAATCTGCTCGATGTCGGAGAGGCCCATGCGTTTTCAGTAAGCCCTGACCTGCTCGCGGTAGGCGTCGAAGTTGCGGCGCATCTCTTCGACGTGGTCGCCGCCGAACTTCTCGCGCATGGCCGAGGCCAGCGTTAAGGCGACCATCGCCTCGCCGATGACGCCCGCGGCCGGCACGGCCGTCACGTCCGAGCGTTCGAAGGCCGCCGCCTGCTCCTCCTTCGTCTCGATGTCCACGGAGCGGAGCGCGCGCCGGAGCGTCGAGATGGGCTTGAGGAAGCCGCGCGCGCGCAACTCCTCGCCGTTGGTGATGCCGCCTTCGAGGCCGCCGGCTCGGTTCGTCGGGCGCGTGAAGGCCCGCCCCTCCGAGTCGTAGCCAATCTCGTCGTGCACCTGCGAGCCGGGCAGGCCCGCGGCCTCGACGCCCGCCCCGATGGAGACGGCCTTGACCGCCGGGATCGACATCAGCGCGCGCGCGAGCCGCCCGTCGAGCTTCGAGTCCCAGGAGGTGTGCGAGCCGAGGCCGGCGACCACCCCGCGCGCGACGACCTCGAAGACGCCGCCGAGCGTGTCGCCCTCGCGCCGCTTCTCGTCAATGAGCGCGACCATCCTGTTTTGCGCTTCGGCGTCGGCGCAGCGCAGCGGCGCTTCGTCGGGGATGGCCGCGATGCGCTCCCATGTGATTTCGAGCGGAGAGTCGGGGACGCCGCCGAGCTGGACGACGTGGCTGCGAATCTCGACGCCGAAGACCGCGAGTAACTGCTTTGCGAGCGCGCCGCAGGCGACGCGCGCGGCCGTTTCGCGTGCAGAGGCGCGTTCAAGTATGTCGCGCAGGTCGCGCGCGCCGTACTTGAGTCCGCCCGCGAGGTCTGCGTGGCCTGGGCGCGGGCGCTTCACGCGGCGCGACTTCCCTTCCCCGACTTCTTCAACTTCGCGCGGCTCGACCGACATCACCTCAGTCCAGTTCGCCCAGTCCTTATTCTCGATGAGCAGCGCGATGGGCGAGCCAAGCGTGAGGCCGTGGCGGACACCGCTCAGGACTTCGGCGCGGTCACGCTCGATCTTCATGCGCCCGCCGCGCCCATAGCCCCACTGCCGACGCTCAAGCTCGCGGTTGATCTTCTCCGCGTCGACGGCGAGACCCGCGGGCAGACCCTCGACGACGGCAACGAGCGCGCGACCGTGCGACTCACCGGCTGTGTTGAAGCGGAACATCAGAGCACTCTGAAGATCAGTCGGCAGAGAAACATTCTCAGCTCAGTCAGCCGGCGACCCGGCGTCTAAAAAGCGCGAGCGCACTTCGGGCGGCGGCAGCATGCAACTGTCATACTTCCCGAACATTCGGTAACGGTTGCGCGCGAAGAGGTCGTAGAAGAAGTCGCGCACAGGCTTCGGCAGAACGTAGGCGACGAGCAGAAGCTTCCAAGCGCCGCCGAGATACTTCACAACGCGCAGCGCCGCATCCGAGCGGACGTAGACGCGCTCGCCGCCCGACCCCGGCGTGCCTTCGACGTAGACGACCGAGTCGACGCCGCGCAGTTCCGGGTGGCGCTCGACTACGGCTCGGCCATAGTCGCTCTGCAAAGCCGCGAAGCGCATCGTCCCGCGCTGGTCGCGCGCGAGGATCATCTGCACAGTCTTGTTGCAGAAGCCGCACACGCCGTCGTAGAGCAAGACCGGCGCGTCCGCTGTCGTTTCTACCATGAGTTGACCGTCCAATCGAGCATGGCAGTAGCCCGTTCAGCCCGCCGCGTTCAGAAACTCTTCGGCGAAGATGTTGCCGCGACCGAGGACGCAGGCCGGGTCGAAGGCGCGTTTGAGCGCGGCCATCTCGCGCAAGTGTCGCTCGCCGTAGAGCGCGCGCAGGTACTCGCGCTTGAGCTTGCCGACGCCGTGCTCGGCCGAGATCGTGCCGCCCAAGGCGACAGCGCGCTCGATGAAGCGCGCGTAGGTTTCGCGCGCGGTGACCGCCTCCAGGTCGTCGCGCGGGAGGATGTTGACGTGCACGTGGTTGTCGCCGATGTGGCCGAAGATGACGTACTGGAGTCGGCCCGCGCGCAGCGTGTCTTTGTAGAACTGAAGCATTTCGGGGAACGCCTCGTCGGGCACGGCCATAT
>JALZHC010000235.1 GCA_030914105.1 Acidobacteriota bacterium | reverse complement strand
CGTCGCCCGCATCAATGACGGGCGACGTGGGGCGCGGCATCTGGGTCTGCGTCGGCCCGCCGTAGAAACCGAGGGGTCGGAGCATCGCGTCAACGGGCGCGGAGGCCGTGCCGACGATGTCTCCGTTCGTGCCGTTGGCGAAGCCCGTGCTGCCGTCGCTCTTGCCGACGAGGTTGTGGCCCTGCGAGGCGAACTGTCCCGCCACGTCGGGGCCGGAGTTTGAGGAGGAGGCCGTGTTGCCGGCGACGATACTGCTCCTGACGCTCACCGTCCCGCTGCTGCTGCTGGTGTTTTGGATGCCGCCGCCGCCGCTGGCGGAGTTGTTGCTGATGGTGCTGCTTATGACCGTCGTCGGCCCGAAGTCGTTGAAGATGCCGCCTCCCACGCCGTTGGTCACGGAGTTACCACTGACGGTGCTGTTCGTGAGCGTTAGCGGCCCGGCGTTATTGTAGATGCCGCCTCCCTTGCCGCCAGTGCTGTCGGTGACGGAGTTGTTGCTGACGGTGCTGCCCGTGACGTTCGCTGTCCCGAAGTTGTGAAAGATGGCGCCGCCGCCGAAGCCTGCGGAGTTGTTGCTGAAGGAACTGTTCGTGACCGTCAACGTCCCGCCGTTGTAGATGCCGCCTCCCTCGCCGCCGAAGCCGAAGTTGGAGTTACTGCTGAAGGTGCTGTTCGTAACGGTCAGCGTCCCCTGGCTGAAGATGCCGCCGCCTTGGACGGCCGAGTTATTACTGACGACGACGTTCGAGACGTTCATTGTCCCATTGTCGTTGAAGATGCCGCCGCCGACCGTTGACGGCTTCCCGTTGCTGATGGTCACGTCGGACAGGCTGAAGCTCTTGCCCGCGGCGACCTCGAAGATGCGGAACTGCGCCGTGCCCTGCGCCGCGCTCCGCTGCACCGTCAGCAGGGAGGGGCCGGGGCCGTTGATGATCAGGTTCTTGTTTATCAGAAGCTCGTCCGAGGTCAGCGTCACCGTCGCCGCCGACGCGCAGTCGAGGTCAATGACGGCCCCGTCCTGCGCGTCCGCGATCAACTGCCGCAGAGAGCCGGGGCCGCTGTCCTGAGAGTTGATCTGGACTCCCTGCTGCCTCTCGACCGCGCCGATGTCCACGTGCGCGCCGGACTTGCGCGCCACTCCGCGCTGATCCGTCGTCAGGTTGAGAGGCGCGCCCGTCAACGCGTCGTCGCCGGCGTCTATGGCGGGGCTGCCGCACAGTGGGAGTTGGGTCTGCGTGGGGCCGCCGTAGAAGCCGAGGGGCGAGAGCTTCGCGTTAACGGGCGCGGCGGACGTGCCGACGATGTCACCGTTCGTGCCGTTTGACAGGCCCTTCGAGCCGTCGCTTATGCCGATGAGGTTGTGCCCCTGCGAGATGGCCCCGCCGCTGATGTCGGGGCTGTCGGGGGACGTGTTGCCGGCGACGATGCTGCTCCTGAGCTGGAGTGAGCCGTCGCCGCCGCCGTTCGAGATGCCGCCGCCGGCGCTGATGGTGCTGGCGTTGCCGCTGATGGTGCTGCTGATGATGGTCAGCGTCGTGTTGACGTTGGTGTCGATGCCGCCGCCGTGGCCGGCTGAGTTGTTGCTGATGGTGCAGTCGGTGACGGTCAGCGTCCGCCCGACATCGTTGAAGATGCCGCCGCCAAGGCTATTGCCGGGGGCTGAGTTGTTGCTGACGGTGCTGCCCTTGACGTTCAGCGTCCCACCGTTGAAGATGCCGCCGCCAGTGCCGGCTGAGTTGCCACTGACGGCGCTGTCCGTGACGTTCGCCGGCCCGCCTTTGTTGAAGATGCCGCCACCCCAGCCGCCGGCACCGCCGGATGAGTTGTTGCTGATGATGCTGCTCGTGACGTTCAGCGCCCCCGCGGTGTCGTTGAAGATGCCGGCGCCGTTGCCGGTGTCCGGGGCGCCGAAGATGCGTGTGACCGAGTTGTTGCTGACGGTGCTGCCCGTGAGGTTGAGCGTCCCGTTATTATAGATGCCGCCGCCCTGGACGGCGGAGTTATTGCTGACAGTACTGTTCGTGACGTTCAGCGTACCCAAATTACTGATGCCGCCGCCGTTCGTTGACGCCTTTCCGTTGATGACGCTCATCCCCGACAGGCTGACCGTGCCGCTGTTGATGGTCAAGACCGTGCCCGACTGCGTCCCGTCCACAATCGTCTGAGCCGCCCCCGCGCCGCTGATCGTCAAGTCCTTACTGATGGTCACGTGTTCGACGTAAGTCCCCGCAGCCACCTGGATGGTGTCGCCGGCAGACGCCGCGTTGACCGCCGCCTGGATGCTGCCGCAGTTCGGGTCGGCCTGCGTGCAGGCCCCTGTGCTGCCCGGAGTGACGTGCCAGACGGTGGCGGCCTTCGCGCCCGGCGGCAACAAGACGAGCGCCAAAGAGAGCGCGGCGACGCAGAGCAGCGGGAGCGCCGGCAGAAGGGAAGAGATGCTGATGCGTGAAAGACGGAAGGCGCGGGGCGCGCTTGCTGCGCGAACGGGGCGTGCGAGGAAAGGCATGGCGGTACTTCTCCTTGGGGCTTATCGGAGCGGGGAGAGCACTCCTGGCTAAAGCTTCAGGCAGACACAGGGATGAACGCGGAGCCGCCGTCGAACGGGACGAGAAGTTAAGCAGGCAGGCGGCGGCTGTACTAGTCGGCGGGAATTTTATAGACGCGCTCGTGGGGCTGTCAATAAGCTCGCGCGGGGAGCGTGCGCCGAGCGGCGTGTCGAGTCGGAGGGAAGCCTCGCGCGTCTGGTCTCGGTCGGCCTCGCGCGCGCTCGCGCCCATTCCTCGCCGTGTGTTAAAATCCCCGCGCCATGCCAGAGCGCCTTAACCCGCCTCTGAAGTCCTGGGTTCAATCTGAAGGTTCAAACAAGGTCTTGCGTCTCCCCGCACGAGGTTGATTATAAGTATGAAACGCCGCACGTTCCCCCGCGCCGCATTGGCGACGCTCGCCGTCTTCTTCCTTCTGGCCTTAACATTTTTCGCCTCGCCCGCCGCTTCGACGCAGGGGCGTCGGGCCGCGCGCCAGGACGTGGAGCGCACGCTCGAAGGCTTCGACGAGCTGACGCTCGACCCGGCCTCGGCGCTGCGCGAAGTGCGCAAGACCGGCGGCCTCCAGCTCAACACCTCGCGCGGAACCTTCAACCTCGCGCTTGAGCCTTTCGACATACGCACCGCGGATTATCGCTCCGTCGAGGTCGAGGCCGACGGCACGATGCGTGATTTGCCGCGCGAGCCTTCACACGCCTTCAAGGGCACGGTGCGCGGCATGGCGGGGACGCAGGTGCGTCTCATCCTCGACGAGCAGGAGTTCGAGGGCATCATCGTCACGCCCGACGAGCGCTACTTCGTCGAGCCGGAGCGCAGGCTCTCGCCCGCCGCGGGCACAAACGACTTCGTCTTCTACCCGGAGTCGGGCGTCAAGCAGAAGGACATGGGCGCGTGCGGCACGACGCTCGCTCAGCGGGTCGGCGGCCAGGCTTCGCGCGTGACGACCGAGCATCTGAAGTCTTCCGAGAACCTGACGGCCTCGAAGGGCTTGACGACATCGGACGCCTTCGCGCCAATGCCGCAGGCGCGCGTGGCGACCGAGGCCGACTTCGAGTTCACGCAACTGGACGGCGGCCCAACCGCCACGAACCAAGACATCAACAACGTCATGATGGCGGTTGACGCCATCTACAATCAGCAGCTCGGCATCGACCTCCGCGTCAGCTTCCAGCGCACGTGGACAGCGGACAATGATCCGTACTCGTCCACCGACCCCGCCGGGGCGCTCAACGAACTGGCCGACAACTACGACAAGAGCTTCACAAACGCGGGCCAATCCGTGCCTTCGCGCGATCTGGTGCACATGTTCACGGGCAAGACCTTGAAGAATGCCAACAGCGGAAGCACCAGCGTCATCGGCATCTCCTTCGTCGGCGTGGTCTGCGAGTTCTCTGCATCGGCATTTGGCATCTCCGAGAGCAAGTTCAACGGCACGAACACCACCAGCGCGCAGAGGACTGTGCTGACCGCGCACGAGATCGGCCACAACTTCGGCGCGTGCCACCCGGACGACGGCCAGTGCGTCAGCCCGCAACCGTCCGACTGCGCTACGTCAATCATGCACTCGTCCATCCAGACGAACGGGCCTTTGCCAGTGAACTTCTGTCAGTTCTCGATTGACCAGATAACCGACTTCACGACGAACGAAGGCGGCTGTCTCAACAGGCTCGCCGCGCAGGGCTGCACTTACTCGATTGACAAGTCGGCGGCCTCTTTCACCAACGGCGGCGGCACGGCCAACGTCAACGTGACGGCGGGCGCGGGCTGCGCCTGGTCTGCTTCCGAGGGCGCGCCCTGGCTCTCCGTCGCTTCGGGGCAGACCGGCACGGGCAACGGCACGGTCAGCATCTCGGTTAACCCCAACACCAACACCGGCCCGCGCTCGGACGCCGTGGACATCGGCGGGCAGAAGTTCAGCGTCAACGAGGCCGCCTCCGCGACCTGCCCGCTGACGCCCATCGGCATTGGCCAGACCTTAACGGGCAGCCTCGACAACACGGACTGCTTCGCCGGCCAGCCCGACCGCCAGAAAGCCTTCGGCGACCTCTACACCTTCACGGCCCGCGCCGGCCAGCGAATTAAAATCGAGATGACGGCCACCGCCAGCCTCGACACCTTCATCTACCTCTTCGGCCCCGACGGCTCGATTGTCGCCTTCGAGGACGACATTGACCCAGGCGTCCAGACCAACTCAAGCCTCCCCGTCACGGGCTTCTTCTCGCTTCCGCAGACGGGCATCTATACCATCGAGGCCACTTCGTTTGACAACAACGCCACCGGCGGCTACACCCTCAAGCTCTCCGACGACAGCTCGACCAACTCCGTCGGGTTCCAGAGCAACTCCTTCATGGTCGGCGAGGGCGTCAGCGGTTCCGGCATCGGCACAAACGGCACCGGCTTCCTCCTCATCCCCATCAACCGCAACGGCACGACGGGCGGCGACCTCGGCGGCACGGCCACCATCGACTACGCCACCTCGGACGGCACGGCGAGCAGGCACGGCGACTACGAGCAGACGGGCGGCACCATCGTCTTCGCGCCCGGCCAGCAGGTGGCGAACATCTCTGTCGTGGTTCCCGACGACCGCTTCGCCGAAGGCCCTGAGACCTTCAACATCACGCTCTCGAACCCGGTCGGCACGACGATTGACCCGACGCTGAAGACGACCACCGTCACCATCAGCGACAACGACACGACAACCGGCCCCAGCCCCGTCCGCTGGGACTCGAACTTCAACAACGGCTTCTTCGTCCGCCAGCAGTACCTCGACTTCCTCGCGCGCGACCCCGACCAGATAGGCTTCAACTTCTGGGTGAACGACCTCAACAGCTGCGGCACGAGCGACCCCTGCGCGCAGGTTCACCGCATCAACGTCTCGGCGGCCTTCTTCCTCTCGATTGAATTTCAGGAGACCGGCTACCTCGTCGAGCGCGTCTACAAGGTGGCCTTCGGTGACGTTGACGCCAACTCCAACTTCCCCAGCCCGCACACCATCAAGGTGCCCGCTGTCCGCCTCGAAAGCTTCCTGCCCGACTCGCAGCGCATCGCGCAGGGCGTCATCGTCGGCGTGGGCAACTGGCAGCAGCAGCTCGAAGACAACAAGAACGGCTTCGCCAAGGAGTTCGTCATGCGCCCGGCCTTCATCTCGGCCTACCCGCTGACGATGACGCCCGCGCAGTTCGTCGACAAGCTCAACCAGAACGCCGGCTCGGTGCTCACGCAACCGGAGCGCGACGCGCTCATCGCGCAGCTCGCCTCTTCCGCCGACATGGCCGCCGGTCGCGGCGCGGTGCTGCGCTCAATCGCCGAGAACCCTGTGCTCAACGCGCAGGAGAAGAACCGAGCCTTCGTCCTGATGCAGTTCTTCGGCTACCTCCGGCGCAACCCGAACGACGCGCCCGACGCAGACTACACGGGCTACGACTTCTGGCTCCAGAAGCTCAACCAGTTCCACGGCGACTTCGTGCAGGCCGAGATGGTCAAGGCCTTTATCACCTCAATCGAGTACAACAACCGCTTCGGCACTTAGGCGGTTTGAGAAGCCACGAAGGGGCGGGATGTGAAAGCCGTGGGCAACGCCCCTGTTCAGGACAGGCAAAAGAGAGTCAAGCCCCGAAGGGGCGG
>JALZHC010000818.1 GCA_030914105.1 Acidobacteriota bacterium | reverse complement strand
ACCATCTCAATAGCTGGAAGAACATCGCCGCCGCCGCGCTCCAGAAGGGCGACAAGGCGACGGCGAGCGAGGCCGTCTCGAAGCTCTCGGCCCTCGCTCCGCAGAATCCCGAAACGGAAGCCTACCGACAGCAGCTCGAACAGATGCCCTGACCTCGGGCGGGCCAGCAATTCTTCTGCGCGGTTTCGGACATCAGTGGTATACTCCGCCCGTACATTTCGCCGCCCGAAGTCCGGATCGAATCCACCGATTCCTTCCTCGTGCAAACTGTCGTCTGCTCTCGCACTGAACGTGCTCGTTATTTTGGAGTCCGTCTTTCAGCCCGCAGGAAGGAACCTATGAAAATCCTACTCTACAACCCCGACAACGGCGTGACGCGCAACTTCATGCCGCACCTCTGGATGTTTCTGCTCCAGGCGCTCACGCCGCCGGGCCACGAGGTGACGTTGATAGACGGCAACGCGCGCGCCATGGACGAGGACGAACTCGTGCGCTTCGTCCGCGAGCAGGGGATCGAGCTGGTCGGCATCGGGGCGATGACGCGTATGATCGCGCGCGGCTACCGGATGGCCGACGCCCTGCGCGCCGCCGGCGTGCGCGTCGTGATGGGCGGGCCGCACGTCACCGAGTGCCCCGACGAAGCGCTGGGCCGTTCGGGCGGCCCGCGCCACGCCGACGCCGTCGCGCTCGGCGAGGCCGACGAGACCTGGCCGCTCATCGTCGAGGACGCCGCGCGCGGCCAGCTGAAAGAGATTTACCAGCCGGAGCGCGACGCCAAAGGCAACGACCGCAAGCCTTCCCTGCAACCCTACCCTGTGATCCCCTGGGACACGCTCTCGCTCGAACAGTTCAACGTCATGCCCGCGTTCCTCCGCCCGCTGATGAGGCGGGTTGCCGTCAAAGAAGCCTGGGGCAACGCCTACCTCATCCCGATAGAGACGGGGCGCGGCTGCCCCTACGGCTGCGAGTTCTGCACCGTCACCGGCTTCTTCGGCGACTCCATACGCTTCCGCACGAACGAGTCGGTCGTCGAAGAACTGCTGCGCCTGAAAGCGCGTGCGCGCCGCGAGCACGGGCAGGTCGCAGTCTTCTTCATAGACGACAACCTCGCCATCAACATGAAGCGGACGAAGTCGCTCCTGCGCGACATCATCGCGGCGCGCGCGCAGGTGCCGTGGGTCGCGCAGATCAGCGCCAACCTCCTGAAGGATGAGGAACTCATTGACCTCATCGCGGCATCGGGCGGCTGCTGGGTCTTCATCGGCATGGAGTCGATTGACCCGGTCAACATGGCCGACGTGAACAAGAATTTCAGCAAGCCGGCGGAGTATCGTGCGGTGCTCGAACGCCTCGCGCGTCGCGACATCTACGCCATCACCTCCTTCATCTTCGGGATGGACAACGACACGCCGGGCGTGGCCGAGCGCACGCTCAAAGAGATTCGCTCGTGGCCGCCGGGCCTGCCCGTCTTCGGCCAGCTCACGCCCTTCCCCGCTACCCCGCTCTACGAACGCCTGGAGAAGGCGGGCCGCCTCGCCCGTCCGAAACACTGGCTCGACTTCGCGCCCTTCGTGATGGCGCACGCGCCCTTGAAGATGACGATTGAGCAGGCCGCCGCGGAGACCAGAGCCGCCTGGACTTCCTCCTACAGCCCGGAGAGGAACGCCGAAGTGGTCGAGGCCCTGCGCGACCGCCACATCCGTTATCGCCTCAGCCACCTCATGGCCCGCTTCTTCTTCCGCGGCATCTACTTCCCGCAGATGAGCAAGTGGGCCTGGGTGAAATTGATCGCCCAGAACCGGAAGCCGATGCTGGGGCTTTTGCGTGAGGCCGTCAGCAGCTACCGCGCGGCGCGCAGGAAGCGAGCTGAGCTTCAGCGCGAGAAGAAAGCGGAGCTTCAGAGCCGGGACGCTCGCCCGCTGGCTGATAAGTAACGTGAGGACATGGCGACTGAACATCGGCGTTACACTTCACGAAAAGGAGTCGTGCAGATGCCAAGAATTTTCCTGCTGCTCGTACTGGCGGCTTTGGCCTGCGCTCCTGCGGCTGCCCGGCAGCGCTCACGCAAAACTCCCGACATCACGACGGCCCAACTCGACCTGAAGGCCGTCTATCAGAAGTGGCTGGACGAGGACGTCGTCTACATCATCACCCCTCAGGAGAGGAAGGCTTTCAGCCTCCTCGTCAGCGACACCGACCGCGAGCGCTTCATCGAAGAGTTCTGGAAGCGGCGCAACCCCGACCCGGCGGCGAAAGACAATGCGTACCGCGCCGAACATTACAGGCGCATCGCCTACGCCAACCAGAATTTCGGCGGCAAAGCCCCCGGCTGGCGTACCGACCGCGGGCGCATCTACATCACCCTGGGCGCGCCTGACGAGATTCGTCAGACCCCGACGGGCGAGGTCTGGTTCTACAAAGTCTTGCCGAGCCTCGGGCACAACATCGAGGTCGAGTTCGTCAACGACCCCGACGCGGGCGACCTGCGCCTGCGGCAACAACCTTAGATAGCCACGGGTTCACACCTAAACTCAGCGG
>JALZHC010000817.1 GCA_030914105.1 Acidobacteriota bacterium | reverse complement strand
ATTCATCACTCTGCACTCTGCACTCTGCACTTCTCCCCGTCTCTCTTCTCCTCGCCTTTCTCTTCTGCTTCTCCCCTTCGGCGCTCGCCCGCGGCGCGCGGCGCGTGGTCGTCATCAAGGTTGACGGGCTGCCGTTCGACACGCTCGAACGCTTCGTGCGCGAGCGCGACCCGCGCACCGGAAAGAGCCAACTGCCCTGGTTCGAGCACGTCTTCTACGAAGGCGGCACGCGTGTCTCGAACTTCTACGTCCGCGGCATGAGCCTGTCTGCGCCCTCCTGGTCGCTCCTCGACACGGGGCAGCACCTACAGGTCAAGGGCAACGTCGAGTTCGACCGCTACACGCTCCACTCCTACGACTACCTCAACGTCATCCCCTTCTGGCTGAACAACGCCGTCGGCGCGCGCGTGGACATGCCGGCGGCCGAGCTGCTCGACGAGCTGGGCATCCCGCTCGTCAGCGACTCGTTCCCCTACGAAGAGCGCTACCAGAGCTTCCAGCTCCTCCAGCGCGGCGCGCGCTGGACGACGCTTGAGCGCGGCCTTAAGAACCGCTTCACCTCGCGCAGCCCCAGCGAGCTTTTCGACGAATGGCAGCTCGGCATCGGCGGACGCGGCATCATAGACGAGCAGCAGGAGCGCGAGATCATCGAGAAGCTCGGCGACCCTTCATACCGTTACTTCGACCTTTACCTGACGGCCTTCGACCACGCCTCGCACAGCAACCGCGACGACTCGACGCACCTCGCCGTCCTGAAGGAGCTCGACGCGCTCGTCGGTCGCCTCTGGACGGCCATCCGCCGCACCCCGCAGGCCGCGGACACCGCGCTCGTCCTCGTCTCCGACCACGGAACCAACTCAGACCCGCGCTTCTACAGCCAGGGCTTCAACCTCGTCAAGCTGCTCGGCACGCGCGAGGGCGGCGGCCACCACGTCGTCACCAAGCGGCGTCTGCTGGCCGACTACGCGCTGAAGGGAATCTTCCCGCTCGTCCCGCTCATCTACACGACGACCGACGAGAGCTACTACCTCAAGGGCCGAAGCACCGACTACCCGACGGCCCTCGTTGACTTCGACGGCAACGAGCGCTCCTCGATTCACCTGCGCGACAGCGACCTCAACCTCGTCCACATACTCCTTCTCCAGCTCAAGCGCGCAGACCTCTCGGAGCCTCTGCGCCGCGCCGGAACGGACGCGCTCTTCACAACCATCGAACGCCGACGCGCCGAATGGCAGGCGAGCTTCGAGCGTTTGCAGGAAGAACTCGGCGCGCTGCACCGGCTCATCGAGCGTCAGCACGCACTCGTCGAGAGGTTGCCGAAGCAGTTCACCAAAGAGGATATGGACGCTGGCCGCGACAAGGTCGCGCGGCGCGAGTCGGCGCGCCTCGACTCCTGGCTCCAGGACGAACGCGGCTACTTGGCTTACGCACAGACGCTCGCCAACCTCCTCGCGCTCGACCGCGCGCGCTTCAACCCCTCGGCGGTTAACGTCGAGGACTTAATCGCGAAGCATGCGATGGGCGAGCACAACAACGTCCACAGCCTCCAGAGCTACGTCGTCGGCCCCGCGGCGTCCGGCCTCGTGCTTGCGCCCGACGGCTCGCTCGACATGGAGCAAAGCTTCACGCGCGTCGACTACTTCTCTTTGCTCGGCGGCGCGAGCGTGCGCAACAACGTCCAGCCCGGCGTCGAGAATAAGCCCGTTGACTTCGTCGCCGTGCGCGTTCCCGCCGAGTCTCTGCGCGGCGCGCTCAAGCCGGAAGAGGAAGCGGACGAGGCCGTCTGGCTCTACGCCGCGCCCGACTCGCAGGCGCTCATTCTTTCGCGTGAGGACGAAGGCCGGCTGCTCCTTCGCTACCTGCCCGTCGCCAACCTGAAGCAGGACGAACGGGGCCGCGTCACCTTCGACCGCGTCTCATGGCGCGCGGGTCTGCCTTTGAAGATTTGGGAGGACGAGAGGCTCTCGCTGCCGCAAGGGCTGTCGCGCGCCGTGTGGCTCGATGCCTGGCACACAGACCTCGAATGGCTGCGCGCGGCGCACCGCACGCGCTACTCGAACGCCGTCGTCGGCCTCGAAGAGCAGTTCGGTCGCCACACGGTCGAAGGCATCGAGCCGGACGCGCCCGCTCTCTCGGAAGACGAGAGACTCATCCGCCGCTTCCGCCGCCACCAGCGCCAGCTCGTCGAAGGCGACCTGCTCGTCTTCGCCAACGACCACTGGAACTTTGACGTGCGCGGCTTCAACCCCGGCGGCAACCACGGCTCTTTCCTGCGCGTCTCGACTCACTCGACGCTCTTATTCGCCGGCGGCGAGCGCACCGGCATCCCGCGCGGCCTCGATGTCACAGAGCCTTACGACAGCCTCAGCTTCGCGCCGACGCTGCTTGCGCTCACGGGCGAGATCGAAGACGGAACCAAACCCACGCCCGCGCTCTGGCGTCAGGGCTTCCGCGCCTTCCCCGGTCGCGTCATCGGCGAACTATTCAGCCAGCCCGCGCCCGACGCGCCGCTCGCCGACACCACCACGAAGCCGGAGGA
>JALZHC010000020.1 GCA_030914105.1 Acidobacteriota bacterium | reverse complement strand
CGCAGCCGGACGTGCTTCTGCTCTCGACGGGCTCCGAAGTGTCGCTCTGCGTCGCGGCCTACGAGCAGCTCGCGGGCGAGGGAGTGAAGGCGCGCGTCGTGAGCATCCCTTCGTGGGAGGTCTTCGAGCACCAGCCGGATGAATACAAAGAGAGCGTCATCCCTTCGGCTGTGCGTGCACGAGTCGCCGTCGAGCAGGCGGCGCGTTTCGGCTGGCAGCGCTATACTACCAACAACGAACAGATCATCGGCATGAAGACCTTCGGCGCGTCGGCCCCGCTCAAGGAGCTGACGAAGAAGTTCGGCTTCACCGTCGAGAACGTCGTCGAGACGGCGAAGAGGGAGATTGAAAAGAGCAGAGGTTAGAGGTCGGAGGTCAAAGGTCAGTAAAAAACGTTCACGGCTTTCGGCGCTCGACGATGCGGGCGCGCAAACACTGACCTCTGACCTCTAAAATCGGAGAGCAATTATGACTAACAGGCTTGTGGAAATCATGAAGCTCGGCCAGTCCATCTGGTACGACAACATACGCCGCGCGATGCTGACGAGCGGCGACCTGAAGACGAAGATCGAGGAGGACGACCTGCGCGGCGTCACCTCGAACCCGACCATCTTCGAGAAGGCCATCACCGGCTCGACCGACTACGACGAGCAGCTCCGGCAGCTCGTCCAGGCCGGCAAGAGCGTCGGCGAGATTTACGAGGAACTCGTCGTCAAAGACATCGGCAACGCCGCGGACATACTCAAGCCGGTTTACGACCGAACGGACGGCGTTGACGGCTACATCAGCCTCGAAGTCAACCCCGGCCTGGCCTACAAGACGCAGGAGACGATTGACGAGGCGACGCGGCTGTTCGAGCGTCTGGGCCGCAAGAACGTGATGATCAAGATTCCGGCGGCGCAGGAGGGCTTGCCGGCCATCGAGGAGTGCATCTACCGCGGCGTCAACATCAACGTCACGATGATCTTCTCGATTGAGAACTACGTGCAGGTCGCGGAGGCTTTCATCAAAGGTCTGGAGCGGCGCGCGGCTGAAGGCAAGCCGGTTGACCACATCGCGTCGGTCGCCAGCTTCTTCGTCTCGCGCGTGGACACGGCGATTGATAAAGACCTCGAATACAAGGCCCGCCACGCCGAGTCGCCCGAAGAGAAGGCGCGGCTCGAAGGTCTGCTCGGCAAGGCCGCGGTCGCCAATGCCAAGCTCGCCTATCAGAAGTACAAAGAGATCTTCCACGGCCCGCGCTTCGCGGACTTGAAAGCGAAGGGCGCGCAGGTTCAGCGCTGCCTCTGGGCCTCGACGGGCACGAAGAACCCGAACTACTCCGACGTGCTCTACGTTGACAACCTCATCGGCCCGGAAACCGTCAACACCGTCCCGCCCGCGACCTACACGGCCATCCGCGACCACGGGCGCGTCGGGCTCACGCTCGAAGAGGGGATTGAAGAGTGCCGCGCGCTCTTCGATGACTTGCGCGACATAGGCATTGACATCAAGGCCGTCACCGAGAAGCTGCAGAAGGATGGACTCGACGCCTTCGTCAGCTCCTTCGACACGCTCGCCGAAAGTATCGAGTCGAAGCGCGACGCCATCCTGTCGGGCATCAATGAAAGGTTGACAACCAGCCTGGGAAAATACTCTGACGCCGTGAACGCCGCCCTGAAAGAGGCAGAGAAGGGCGACGTTATGCGGCGGATTTGGCGCAAGGACGCTTCGCTCTGGAAAGAGGACGAGGCACACCAAAA
This sequence comes from Acidobacteriota bacterium, assembly GCA_030914105.1. Classification (GTDB taxonomy): domain Bacteria; phylum Acidobacteriota; class Blastocatellia; order Pyrinomonadales; family Pyrinomonadaceae; genus QHXN01. The sequence continues at coordinate 13,613 of JALZHC010000020.1, read as the reverse complement.
GATCATCAGGAACGCCCTCGGCTGGCTGACCGTGCCCGAAATGATGATCGGCGTCGAAGACGACCTCATCGCCTTCGCCGACCGCATACGCAACGAGCGCGGCTTCCGCCACATCATGGTCTGCGGCATGGGCGGCTCTTCGCTCTGCCCCGAAGTGCTGCGCCAGACCTTCGGCAAGCAGGAGGGCTACCCGGAACTGCTCGTGCTGGACACGACCGACCCGGACGCCTTCTGCGATATCGCCGACCAGATAGACATCACACGCTGCCTCTTCATCATCTCCTCGAAGTCGGGGACGACAACCGAGCCGCTCGTCTTCTACAAGTACTGGTACGACCAGGTCAGCAAGCGCAAGGAGAACCCCGGCGAGTGCTTCGTCGCCGTCACAGACCCCGGCACGAAGATGGAAGCGGACGCCACACGCGACCACTTCAAGCGAATCTTCTTAAACCCCCCGGACATCGGCGGGCGCTACTCCGCCCTCTCCTACTTCGGCCTGGTGCCGGCGGCGGCGCTCTCCGGCGTTGACATCACGAAGCTCCTTGACCGCGCCGAACGCACCGTCCATTCGTGCGCCTCGGTCGTGCCCGCGGCTGAGAACCCCGGCGCCAAGCTCGGCGCAATCCTCGGCGAGTGCGCCAACGCCGGACGCGACAAGTGCACCATCATCTGCGACCCGAAGATCGCCTCCTTCGGCCTCTGGGTCGAGCAGCTTCTGGCCGAGAGCACGGGTAAGGAAGGGAAGGGCATCGTGCCGATTGCGGGCGAGCAGCTCGGCGCTCCGTCCGTCTATGGAGACGACCGCCTGTTCGTCTCCATCGCCGTCGAGCGGCTCGACAGCGAGACCGAGTCGAAGCTCAAGGCGCTTGAAGCCGCGGGCCACCCCGTCGTCTATCGCACGCTCACAGACATCTACGACCTCGGCGAAGAGTTCTTCCTCTGGGAGATCGCGACGGCCTTCGCCGGGTGGCGTCTCGGCATCAACCCCTTCGACCAGCCGAACGTGCAGGAGTCGAAGGACGCGACGAAGGAGCTGCTTGAAGCCTTCACGCGCGACGGCAAGCTGCCGGAGCAGCCGTTGCTCGCCACCGACGGCACACTCACCGTCTACGCCGACGACAAGACCATCGCCGCCCTGTCGGCTTCGTCGGTCGGCGACGCCATCAAGGCTCATCTGGCGCGCGCGGGTGCGGGCGACTACATCGCCATGCTCGACTACATCGAGGAGACGCCGGAGCACGACGCCGAGATTCAAGCCATCCGCACGCACCTGCGCGACGCGACGAAATGTGCGACGACCACCGGCTACGGCCCGCGCTTCCTACACTCGACGGGCCAGCTCCACAAAGGAGGCCCGGACACGGGCGTCTTCCTCCAAATCACCGCCCCCGACGCGATTGACGTGCCGATACCCGGCGCGGCCTACACCTTCAGCATCCTCAAGCAGGCGCAGGCGCTCGGCGACTTCCGCTCGCTCTCGACGCGGGGCCGCCGCGCCATCCGCGTTGACCTCGGCGCCGACGTGCTCGCCGGACTCAAGCGCCTGCACGAGTACGTCGGCGATGCGCTGCCTCTTTCGGGCGCGAGGGATGCGAAGTAGATGGTTTTGGCCGCGTGGAGGCGTGTGATTTCAGCAACGACGCGGGGCGTCGGGCGAGGCCGCGGGCCGGCGAAACTGCATTGCAGTTAGCGCTCGGTGTCAGGGCCGGAAAGGATGGTGCACAAAAAATCTACAAAAGTTTTGTTCGGCAGGAATCTTTTTTCGTCGTAAAGGTCATCGGCGGGGAATAGCTTCTGCTCCATCTCCTCTATGTCTAAGTCGCCGGTGTGCTGGACGGACAGTTCGTCGTAAGGAACGACCGCCCTTAAAATTGGTACCCTGCCGTATTTCCGGCTTGTCAAGAGCGTGCCGAGCTTTTCGGCGAGGACGTGGACGAGCTTTAAGTCATACTCACACGGCGAGCCGGCGCGGGGCACATAATCGGTATGATGGGGGCGCACGCCGAAAGGCTTCGACTCGGTAAACTGTCCGCGCAGCTTCTTGTCGATGAACTGCATGACCGTGTTCACCACCCCGCCGAGCTTCCTCGGCCCGAACTCGTCGGTGCTGATCTGGACGATGTCGCCCTTCTCGTTGGCCCACTTCGTCCCTTCCGACACTACGATCACGGCGTGGAGGTTCAAGTTAAAGGTCTTCTTTGTCCGAGCTATGAGCCGGCGCTTGGCCTTTTCATCCAGGGGGACTTCGGGGATGAGGATCATGTCGGGGCCGCCTTCCTCCGCCGCAGCCGCGAGCCAGCCGGCGTCCCGGCCCATCGTCTCCACCCCGAAAACGCGCTGGGCGCTGAGGGCCGTGGTTCGTATCGCTTTAGTGGCCTGGGCGATGTTGCGCGCTGCCGTGGGGTAGCCAGGACAGAGCGAGACTTCGATGCCTTCGAAGTGAGTTTTCGTCCGGATGTCGTTGTCTATAGTCTTGGGGAAGCCCATGATCTTAAACTGGTGTTTCTCTTGCACGGCCTGGTGAAAGAGCTTGGTCGCTTGGAGTGTGCCGTCGCCGCCGATGACGACCAGAACGTCGATGTCGCGGTCTTTTAAAGTTTTGACCATGCGGTTGACTTTGTTCCGATCGATTCTGTATTTGCCGTTGGATAGGTGCACGGGGCTTTCCCTGAGACTTCTCAGGATGCTCCCGCCTCTTTGCTCATCCACGGCGGCGTTGAGGGTTTGACAGTTGTCGTGCAGGAGTCCGTGATAGCCGCCGATGATGCCGATGACTCTGCCGAAGCCGATGCGGTGCGCCTCCTTCCTGATGGCCTCGATCGAGGCGTTGAGCGCGCAGGTGTCGCCGCCGTTGGTTAAGATGGCTAGGTTCGGCATCTCGTTCTACCTCCTCGGCAGTTCCCGGAGAGTCTCCGAAGTTTGTCGTCCACTTTGAGCGGGCGTGAGCACAAGAACGTTGGCGCACCCGGCGCGAGGAATTCAGGCCGGGCGGATTGTATGAAAAATGATTGCGCGTTACAAGATTTAATTTCGCCGGGGGCGGCGTGAATCTTCGAGGCCGGCCCCTCCGGTTTTGAGTCCGGGAATATTTGGATGTAAGGTTAGGGACGAAGTTGATGATATCAATAACCCCGGCCCGACCATCGAGCCTCTAGCGGAGACATCTTATGGCACAAAACGTGGGGATGATCGGCCTCGCCGTGATGGGCGAGAATCTGGCGCGCAACATCGAGCGCAATGGCTATTCGGTCGCCGTCTACAACCGTCCGCCGAGCAAGGACGAGCCGGATCGCGTCACCAAGTTCATGGAGGAGAACGCGGGCAAGCAGTTCATCGGCACGCGCACGCCCGAAGATTTCGTCAAGGCTCTGGAGCGTCCGCGCAAGATCATACTCCTCGTGAAGGCCGGCGACCCGGTGGACTGGACGATCAACCAGATTAAGCCTTACCTGGACAAGGGCGACATCATCATCGACGGCGGCAACTCCTACTTCATGGACACCGCGCGCCGCGAGCAGCAGCTTCAAGAGGAGGGCTTCTTCTTCATCGGCTCCGGCGTCTCCGGCGGCGAGAAGGGTGCGCTCTGGGGGCCTTCGCTCATGCCGGGCGGCGACCGCGAGGCCTACGAGAAGATTCGCCCCATCTGGGAGGCCATCGCCGCCAAGGTTGACGACGGCCCCTGCGTCACGTACATCGGGCCGGGCGGCGCGGGCCACTACGTCAAGATGGTTCACAACGGCATCGAGTATGGCGACATGCAGCTCATCGCCGAAAGCTATGACATGATGCGGCGCGTCCTCGGCATGTCGGCCGAAGAGATGGCCGACGTGTTCGACGAGTGGAACCGCGGCGACCTCGAATCGTTCCTCATCGAAATCACCGCCAAAATCCTGCGCGTCAAAGACCCGGAGACGGGAAAGCCCCTGGTTGACCTGATACTCGACAAGGCCGGGCAGAAGGGCACGGGCAAGTGGACGAGCGCGATTGCCTTAGACCTCGGCGTCATCACGCCGACGATTGACGCCGCCGTTGACACGCGCAACATCTCCTCGCATAAGGAGGAGCGCGTCGAGGCGAGCAAAGAGATCAGCGGCCCTTCGGGCGGCGGCTACAACGGCGACCGCAAGGAGATGATCGCCGCCATCCACGACGCGCTCTACGCCTCGAAGATTTGCTCCTACGCGCAGGGCATGAGCCTCATCAAGGCCGGCTCGGATCACTTCAACTGGGGCATCAACCTCGGCGAGTGCGCGCGCATCTGGAAGGGCGGCTGCATCATCCGCGCGAAGTTCCTCGGCAAGATCAAGCAGGCCTACGACCGTCGGCCCGACCTGCCGAACCTCCTGCTCGACCCGGACTTCAACGAATACATCCAGGGCGCGCAAAGTAACTGGCGTCGGGCCGTCACCTCCGCCATGCAGGCGGGCATTCCCGTCCCAGGCATGTCGGCCTCAATCGGCTACTTCGACTCGTACCGGACGGCGGAGTTGCCGCTCAACCTCACGCAGGCGCAGCGCGACTTCTTCGGCTCGCACACCTACATCCGCGCAGACCGTCCCCAGGAGGGCGCGATCCACACGGAGTGGGAAGAGCTGCTCGAAAAGCAAGGATGAAGGATGAAGGCGGAAGGATGAAGTGAAGACAAAAGCAAGGATGAAGGAGAACAAAGACAGCGCAGCCGCCCACTTCATCCTTTATCCTTCATCCTTCATCCTTGAACTTTTATGCCGTGAGGATTTGTGCTGGTCATCAATGAAACAGTCTGAAAATTTGATTGGCGCGTTTCCCCACGGCTCCAGCTTTGAAGAAGTGCAGAGTGATGAGTGCAGAATGCAGAATTAAAGGCAGGCTCATCATTCATCACTCTGCGCTCTGACTTCTGCACTTCTTTGAGGGTTGAAGGATGCAAGCAGCGACAGTTGTTGAGAACCCGATGCGGGCGGGGATGCGTCTGGAGCGTGCGGCGGAGCCGTGTGCGGTCGTCATCTTCGGCGCATCGGGCGACCTCGCCAAGCGGAAGCTCATCCCGGCGCTCTACCGTCTGGTTCAGGAGCGGCTCCTCCCAGCCGAGTTCGCCATCATCGGCCTCGGTCGCACGGCGATGACGGACGATGAGTTCCGCGAGAAGATGAAGCAGGCCGTCGTCGAGTTCTCCGAGTCGAAGAGCGTCGACGAGGAGGTCTGGCGCTCGTTCGCGGCGGGGATGCAGTTCCTCCCGTCGAACATCGAGAACGCCGAGTGCTACGACGAACTCTCGAAGATGCTCGAACAGGTTGACCGAGAGCGCGGCACGCAAGGGAACCGCCTCTTCTACCTCTCGGTCGCGCCGGCCTTCTACGCCGAGGCCGTCCGCCACCTCGGCGAGGCGGGACTGACGAAGCAGGATAAGGGCTGGGTGCGCGTTATCATCGAGAAGCCTTTCGGCACGAGCCTGGAGAGCGCGCGCGAGCTGAACCAGCAGATTCTGAAGTACCTCGACGAGAAGCAGATTTTCCGCATCGACCACTACCTCGGCAAAGAGACCGTCCAGAACCTCCTCGTCTTCCGCTTCGCCAACGGCATCTACGAGCCGCTCTGGAACCGCCAGTACATCGACCACGTGCAGATCACGAACGCCGAGACCGTGGGCGTCGAGGGCCGCGGCGGCTACTATGAAAAGTCGGGCGTGGTGCGCGACATGATTCAGAACCACGTCTTCCAGGTGCTCTCGCTCGTCGCGATGGAGCCGCCCTCTTCTCTCGATGCCGAGGACGTGCGCGACGAGAAGATCAAGGCGATGCACTCGGCGCGCTTGTTCACGCCGGAGCGCGTGGCCGCGGAGTGCGTGCGCGGGCAGTACGGGCCGGGGAGTATCGGCGGCCAGCCCGTGCCCGGCTACCGACAGGAGAAGGATGTCGCGCCCGACTCGACCACAGAGACTTATGCGATGGTGACGATGTGGTTCGACAACTGGCGTTGGTCGGGCGTGCCCTTCTACATACGCTCCGGCAAGCGCCTCGCCAAGCGCGTCACCGAGATCGCCATCCAGTTCCGTGGAGCGCCGCTCCAACTCTTCGGCGCGGCGGCGATGGAGCAGGTCTCGCCGAACCAGCTCGTCATACGCATCCAGCCCGACGAAGGCATCACGATGCGCGTCGCCGCCAAAGTGCCCGGACAGGTCACGCGGGTGCGCGACGTGAACATGGACTTCCGCTACGGGGCATCTTTCGGCGTCCAGCTCGCCGAAGCTTACGAGCGACTCATCCTCGACTGCATCCTCGGCGACTCCACGCTCTACGCGCGCAAGGACATGACCGAGCGCGGCTGGGAACTCGTCATGCCCATCCTCGACTACTGGGCCGCGCACAAGTCCGAAGCGCAATTCCCAAACTACGAGGCCGGAAGTTGGGGGCCGGAAGAATCCTTCCGCATCCTCGAAGAGCAGGGAAGGCATTGGCGAAGACCTTGAAAGCCCCGAAGGGGCGTAATGTAATAGCCCGGCGCATCGCGCCGGGTCAGCAGACAAGCCATGATTACAAGCCCCGAAGGGGCGGAATGAATATTTCGCCCTTTCAGGGCTTGCGGGAAGATGGCGGTCTCTTCCCTGGGGCGCTGCCCCAAGCTATTGCATCCCGCCCCTTCGGGGCTTATAGACCACTCATCAGCTCTTAGATTATGGAAACGCAAGCGAGCACGACACAGGTTCCCGTCGCGAAGGGCGTTGACGCGGCGCGGCTCGAAAAAGAGTTGGCGCGGATGTGGGCGGAGATGTCTGCGCCGAAGGAGGGCGGGCAGGCGGGGGGCGTTGTGCGCGCGTGTGTGCTGAACCTCGTCGTCTACGTGGCGGGCAGGGAAGAGTGCCCGGAGGTGAACGACCTTCTGGAGGACATCGTCGAGCGCCACCCTTGCCGCGCCATCCTCATCGTCGCGGATCGCGCGGCCACACAGCCCCGCCTCGAAGCCTTCGTCTCGACGCGCTGCCAGCTCACGCCGCGCGGGTCGAAGCAGGTCTGCGGCGAGCAGGTCACGATTGAGGCCGACGGGCCGGTCGTCGAGACGGCCTCGACGGCGGTCGCGCCGCTGCTCGTCCCCGACGTGCCGGTCTTCCTCTGGTGGAAAGACATCCCGCACCAGGAGGACAAGCTCTTCGACCACCTCGCGGAGATGGCCGACCGCGTCGTCATCGACTCGGCCTCTTTCGACCGGCCACACAAGGACGCGCTGCGGCTCGCGGCGATTCTGAAGCGCGGGGGCTTGCGCCTGAGCGACCTCAACTGGGGCCGGCTCACTTCATGGCGCTCGCTCGTCGCGAGCTTCTGGGACGTGAGCGACTATCGCGAGTCGCTCGCGCAGATCGTCAAAGTCGAAATCGAGTACGACCCGCCCGACAGCTCGCACGACGAGATTGCGCCGAAGGCCCTGCTCGCGCTCGGCTGGATTGCTTCGTGCCTCGGCTGGGAAGTTCAATCCGCAGGCTCGAAGCTTCAGCCCGGTCGCGCGCAGTTCAAGTTGAGCGACGGCGGGCGCGAGGTCGAGGCCGTGCTCTCGGCGACCGACGACGTAGCGGGGCGCGACGGCTGGATCACTTCCTTGACGCTGACGACCGAGGCGGGCGACGAGTTCTACGTCGTGCTGCGGATGGGCGAGGGAAGACTTGAGACGGGCGCGCGGCTCGGCGGCTCAGACGGCCAGACGGTCGGGCGCGTCCTGGCCTACGAGGCGCGCAGCGAGGGCCAACGCCTGAGCGCGGAGCTGGACATCCTCTCGCGCGATGAAGTTTATGAGAAGGCCGCGCTCATCGCGGCACGAATGCTTGAGGCGGCGGGCGCTTGAGTTGAACGCCTGAGATGAACGCTTGAGACGGTCGCCGCGTGAAAGCTTGCTGGAAGCCGTCGAAGAAGACCGGGGGAACGAACCGACCGAAGATGATAATTGCGGGAGACATCGGGGGGACGAAGACGAACGTCGCGCTGTTCGACGGCGAAGGCGGAGGCATCGGGCGCATCGTCGTGCAGCAGAGCTTTCCGAGCCGCGACTACGGCTCGCTCGAAGCCATACTCTCGGAGTTCGTCTCGACGCACAAGCCGGAGGTCATCGCGCACGCCTGCTTCGGCGTCGCAGGCCCCGTCGTCGGGGGCCGAGTCGAGGCGACGAACCTCGTCTGGACGGTCAGCGACCGGAAGCTGGCCGAGACGCTCGGCGTCCCTTCAGTCCTGCTCATCAACGACCTCGAAGCCACGGCCTACGGCATCGAGGAGCTGCGGCCCGAACAGCTCTACACGCTCAACGAGGGCGCGGGCGAGCGTCGGGGCCACCGCGCGCTCATCGCCGCCGGCACCGGCCTCGGCATGGCCGCCATCTTCGACGACGGGCGGCGCTATCACCCGATGGCCTCTGAGGGCGGCCACATGGACTTCGCGCCGCGCAACGAGCAGGAGTTCGAGATGTTCAAGTACCTGCGCGCACGCGTCGGCGGTCGCGTCTCCTACGAGCGCGCCCTCTCCGGCATGGGCCTCTTCAACATCTACTCGTTCCTGCGCGACACGGGCTACGCGGAAGAGCCTGACTGGCTGGCGCGCGAGATCGAGAGCGGCGACAAATCCGCCGCGGTCTCGCGCGCAGGGTTGGCTGGCAAGGCGGAGCTGGCGTCGAAGGCTCTGCAAATGTTCGTCGAACTCTACGGCGCGATGTCCGGCAACCTCGCGCTCATGTTGAAGCCCTTCGGCGGACTCTACGTCGGCGGCGGCATCGCGCCGAAGATCATCGAGAAGCTGAAGGATGGAACCTTCATGCGCAACTACGAAGACAAGGGGCGCATGTCCGGCATCGTCCGCTCCGTCCCCGTCCGCGTCATCCTCGACGACCACACGGCGCTCTACGGGGCCGCGCACCGCGCGCTCCTTGAGCAGGCTTGAGACCCGGACGCTTTAAGGCCCAAAGCGAAATGCAGACAGACCAACCGACGACGCCCGACGTGCAGGTCTTTAACGACCCCGAACTGGTCGCGCGCGAGGCCGCAGGCCTCTTCGTCCGCCTCTCGGTCGAGGCCGTCGCCGTGCGCGGGGCCTTCTCGGTCGCGCTCTCCGGCGGCTCCACGCCGCGCCGTGTCTACGAGCTTTTGGCGAGCGACGACTACTGCACGCAGGTCAACTGGCCGAGCGTCCACGTCTTCTTCGGCGACGAGCGCACAGTCCCGCCCGAACACCCCGACAGCAACTACCGCATGGCGAACGAGGCCCTGCTCTCGCACGTCGGCCTGCCCGCGGAGAACATACACCGCATGGAGGGCGTCGGCGACGCGGCGGCCAACGCGAGCCGTTACGAGTCGGGGCTGCGCGCCTTCTTCGGCGACGTCAGTTGGCCGCGCTTCGACCTCGTCATGCTCGGCATGGGCGACGACGGCCACACGGCCTCGCTCTTTCCCGGAAGCGCCGCGCTCGCCGAAGAGCAGGCCTGGGTCGTCGCCAACTGGGTCGAGAAGTTCCAGACCTGGCGCATCACGCTCACGGCCCCGGCCATCAACGCCGCGCGCCGCGTCCTCTTCCTCGTCACCGGCGCGTCCAAGGCCGAGCGCCTGCGCGAAGTCCTCAAAGGCGAGCGCGACCCCACGCGCCTGCCTTCGCAGTTGATCCGGCCCGGCGAAGGCACGCTCGAATGGTTCGTTGACCGCGCGGCGGCGGCGAAGCTCGAAGGCGACTGAGGCGTCGGGCCTGCTCGCCCCGCTGCTTGAGCTTTTAGAACCATCTGTTCACCGCAGAGGCGCAGAGAACGCGGAGGAAGCGCAGAGGGTTGAACTTGCTCAAGTCTTTGCGCCCCCTCCGCGTCCTCTGCGCCTCTGCGGGAGATTGCCTTCGACGGCGCACGACACGGAGTTCATAACAGAGCGGCCTAATAATCTCCATCACGAGTCAGATGCCGAGCAAAGAACAAGAGAGGCTGCGCGAGCCTTACACGACGCCCGTCCCGCCCTGGCGCAAGTGGGGGCCTTACGTCTCGGAGCGCGCGTGGGGCACTGTGCGCGAGGACTACTCGGCGGACGGCAACGCCTGGGGCTACTTCCCGCACGACCACGCGCGCTCGCGCGCCTACCGCTGGGGCGAGGACGGGCTGGCGGGCATCTGCGACCGCTACCAGATACTCTGCTTCTCGCTCGCCTTCTGGAACGGGCGCGACCCAATCTTGAAGGAGCGCATGTTCGGCTGCGTCGGCTCGGAGGCGAACCACGGCGAGGACGTGAAGGAGTACTATTTCTATCTCGACTCGACTCCCACTCACTCCTACATGAAGTTCCTCTACAAGTACCCGCAAAGCGAGTACCCTTACGAGAAGCTGATCCAAGAGAACAGCGCGCGGCGCGGCGGCGGCCCCGAATACGAGCTGCTCGACACGGGCGTCTTCGACGACGAACGCTACTTCGACATCTTCGTCGAGTACGCGAAGGCCGGCCCCGAAGACATCCTTGTCCGCGTCGAAGCCTTCAACCGCGGCCCACAGGACGCGCCGCTCCACATACTCCCGCACCTCTGGTTCCGCAACACCTGGGCCTGGTGGCCCGACTCTCGCCCCGAACCCTCCGTCACGCTCGGCCCTTCGGGCGAGGATTTCACCTCTCTATTGGCGACGGACGAAGCGGTCGGGCCTGTTCACGGCCTGCCCTTCGAGTACCAGCTCGGCCCGCGCTACCTCTACGCGGACGCGGGCTGCGTGCCGCTCTTCACCTTCAACGAGACGAATAACCCGCGCGTCTGGGGTCAGTTCGCCGCGAGCCGCAAGCCTTACGTCAAGGATGCCTTCCACGCTTACGTCGTCGGAGGCGAGCGCGAGGCGGTCAACCCCGAACCGAAGGGCACGAAGGCTTGTCTGTACTACGCCGACCTGAACGTGCCCGCCGGAGGCTCAGTCGTCGTGCGCCTGCGCCTGACGGACAAACTGACTGAAGAGCCGCTCAGCGACGTTGACGACATCATCTCGACGCGGCGGCGCGAGGCCGACGAGTTCTACGAGGAGCTTCATCCACCGAAGGCGAGCGAGGACGAGCGGCGCGTGCAGCGGCAGGCGCTGGCCGGCATGCTCTGGACGAAGCAGATTTACATCTACGACGTGGACGTCTGGCTCGACGGCGACAACCCTGCCTGGCCCCCGCCCGAATCGCGCAAGACGATTCGCAACTCGCACTGGAAGCACCTCAACTCGATGCGCATCCTCTCGATGCCGGACAAGTGGGAATACCCCTGGTTCGCCGCGTGGGATTTAGCTTTTCATTGCGTGCCGCTCGCGCTCGTCGACCCTGAGTTCGCCAAAGAGCAGTTGTGGCTGCTGCTCTTCGAGCAGTTCCAGCATCCGAACGGGCAGTTGCCCGCATATGAATGGGAGTTCTCAGACCTCAACCCGCCCGTCCACGCGTGGGCCGTCTGGCGCGTCTACAACATGGATCGGGTGCGTTCAGGAAAGCCCGACCGGCCCTTCCTCGAAAAGTGTTTCCACAAACTGCTCATCAACTTCGCATGGTGGGTGAACAAGGTTGACAGCCAGGGCAACAACGTCTTCGAGGGCGGCTTTCTCGGACTCGATAACATCACCGTGGTTGACCGCAGCCAGCCCTTGCCTTACGGCGCGCGTCTGGAGCAGTCGGACGCGACCGGCTGGATGGGCATGTTCTGCCTCAACCTCATGCGCATCGCGCTTGAGCTGGCGAAGGAGAACAAGGCTTACGAGGGCCTGGCGACCAAGTTCTTCCAGCACTACGCCTACATCGGCGCGGCGATGAAGCGCATGGGCGCAGACGGCGTGCAGCTCTGGGACGAGCGCGACAAGTTCTTCTACGACGTTCTGCGCTACAGCGACGGCAGCTACCACAAGTTCCGCGTCCGCTCTCTCGTCGGCCTCATCCCGCTCTACGCCATCGAGCGTCTGGAAGAGGACTGGATCGAGCCGTTCCCCGAATTCCGCCGCGACCTCCACTGGTTTCTGGAGAACCGGCAGGACATCGTGCAGCGCTGCGTCACCACGGTCGAGCACGACGGCAAGCGCGTCCATGTCCTCGCCATCGTCAACCCCGAACAGATGCGCGGGCTGCTCGAACGAGTCTGGAACCCTTCGGAGTTCCGTTCCGACTACGGGCTGCGCAGCCTCTCGAAGTTTCACGAGCAGCAGCCCTTCCGCTTCGGCGACTCGCAGGTCGGCTACGAGCCTGCCGAGTCGCGCGAGATGCTCAAAGGGGGAAACTCCAACTGGCGCGGCCCCGTCTGGTTCCCGACCTCCTTCATGATGATCGAGTCTCTGCGCAAGCTCGGCAAAGCCTACGGCCAGCAGTTCGCCATCGAAAGCCCCGTCGCAGGCGAGGCCGAAGTGAAGCTCGACGAGATTGCGCGCGGCTTCGCCGACCGCCTCATCCGCCTCTTCACGCGCGACGAAGCGGGCCGACGCCCCGTCCACGGCTGGTACTCCAGATTCCAGAACGACCCGCACTGGCGCGACCTCATCCTCTTCTACGAGTACTACCACGGCGACACCGGCATGGGCCTCGGCGCGTCTCATCAAACGGGCTGGTCTGGCCTCGTCGCCTCGCTGATTGACGAGTGGAGAAGATGAGAAGGAAGTGATGAGTGATGAGTGATCAGTGATAAGAAATACAGTCTGGAGTCAGGAGTCTTAAAGTCTGGAGTCGGAGGCCGATGGTTCCTGACTCTGAGACTCCAGACTCCTGACTCACGACTCCTCTTATCACTTATCACTCATCACTTATCACGAGGGAGATTTATGACCGCACAGCTTGACCCCTCGGAGTTGACGCTGCTTCAGGCGCTCGCCGCACGCTACCCGACGGCAGACCTCGCGCTGGCGGAGGCGGCGGCGCTGCGCGCGTCTCTGGGGCTGCCGAAGGGCGTGGTGCACGTCGTCAGCGATGTGCACGGCGAGTACAAGAAGCTGCGGCACATTATCAACAACGCCTCCGGCTCTTTGCGCCCGCTCGTCGAGTCTCTGTTCGCGGGCGAGATGAGTGCGGACGAGATTCAGAAGCTCCTCACGACTATCTATTACCCGCACGAGGCCATCGAATACTGGCGGCCCACTCTCTCAGACTCCGCGCGCCGCCGCGAGTTCGTGCGCCTCACCTTGCGCCGGCAGTTCCGCATCGTCCGTGCGCTCGCCTCAAGCCGACGCCTCTCCGAGCTCAGAGAGCTAATCCCGCCTGAGCGGCGCGAACTGTTCCAGGAGCTTTTCGCCGAGCCTCTCACGGGACGCGGCGAAGGATACGTCAACGAGATGATCGAGACGCTCTGCGAACACGACCGCGACTTCTCAGCCGTCCGCGCGGCCTCGCGCCTCGTGCGCGACCTCTCCGTCTCGGAAATAGTCGTCGCCGGAGACCTCGGCGACCGCGGCCCGCGCCTCGACCGCGTGATTGATTACCTTCTGGAGCAGCCGCACGTCTCCTTCACTTGGGGCAATCACGACGCCTCCTGGATGGGCGCGTGCCTCGGCCACGCGGCGCTCATCAGTACGGTTCTGCGCATCTCGCTACGCTACCGTCGGCTCTCGCAGCTCGAAGAGGGCTACGGCATCATCGTCTCGCCGCTCGAAAAACTGGCGCGCACCGTCTACGCAGACGACCCTGCCGATTGCTTCAAGAC
>JALZHC010000234.1 GCA_030914105.1 Acidobacteriota bacterium | reverse complement strand
CTTGACTCCGAGCGAGGGGTGGACGAGCAGGCCCGCCTGCTTGGAGACGACGACGAGGTGCTCGTCCTCGAAGACGACCTCAAGGGGCAGCGGCTCCGGCGTCATCGAGTTCGGCGTCGCGTCCGAGACCGCGGCCCCGTCTACTTCAACCACGTCGCCCGCGTCGAGCCTCCGGCCCGCGCGCGCCTCCGCGCCGTTCACCGCGCACGCGCCGCGCTCGACGAGTCCGGCGATGCGCATGCGGCTTAAGTGAACGAGCCGCCCGGCCAGAAACTCGTCGAGCCTCTGCCCCGCCGCTTCTTCGCCGACGCTAAACCTGACGCTCTTCATGTCGAAGGGTCGCTGACTCCGAGCGAAGGGTGGCCGACTCAGTTGCGAAACTCCTGCGACACCATGATGCCGCGGAAGCCGCCGTCCATGATGCCGATGCCGACGCGCCCGAATTCGGGCCGGAGGATGTTGGCGCGGTGGCCCGGCGAGTTCATCAGGCCCGTGTGCGCGAGCTTGAGGGTGGGCGCGAGCGCCAGGTTCTCGCCCGCGATGCGGAAGGTGACGCGGGCTGCCGCCATGCGGTCGAAGGGGCTTAAGCCTTCGGGCGTGACGTGCGCGAAGTAGCCGCGCGCGAACATGTCAGCCGAGTGCGCGCGCGCGACCTCCGTGAGCAAGGGGTCGGGCGCAAGCGGTTTGAGGCCCGCGGCGGCGCGCTCGCGGTTGACCATCTCAAGCATCTGCGCTTCGAGGTCGGGCCGCGGCTCGGTGCCCTTGACCGTGTAGCCCAGCTCGACCCGCTCGCTCGACTCCGGGCGGATCGTGAGGCGGTTGAGACCGCGGCGGATGGCCTCGTTGAAGACGGGGCCGAGCGCGTCTTCGATGGCCCCTGTGTAGGAGGCGAGCTGGTTGGCGATGGCGCTCGTGCGCGCCGAGTCGCGCGCCGCGCCGGGCAGAGGCAGCGAGAGCAGCAGCGCCGACAGTATCGCCGCCGAGATCAGGCCGTTGAGAAATCCCGGCGCGGTGCCGAGCGCGCGGTTGAGTGTGCGCCGGTGCACGTCCTTCGGCAGACGCTTCAGGAGGAAGTGGCCCGCGAGGTGAATCGCCAGTCCCGCCGCCGCGCCCGTCAGGAGGAAGGCCGCGGGCATGTTCCAGGCCTCGTCCCAGTTGACGCGCGGCGCGAGCCAGAGCGCGACCGGCTGGTAGAAGCGCAGCGCGAAGAGGAGGCCGCCCAGCCAGCGCGCAAGGTCGAGCAGACCGAGGACGAGTCCGCGCCGCCAGCCCTGCCAAACGTTCAGCAGCACGACCAGCACGAGCAGCACGTCAACTACAGTCACGCTCATCGCCGCGAACCTTCAATCGGCCTCTTCCGGGTTTCAAACCGCCCGTCAACCTTCGGCGGGCAGCCCGGAGGCGGAGGGCCACGCGCCTTGCTTCACCTGAGCGTCACTCCGCCCGACGCCGCCCGCGCGTCGCGCGCGCAGCAACGCGGCGGCGGCAAGCCCCGCGACGACGACGAGCGCGCCCGTCAGCAGCGGATGGAGCGAGGCCTTCGTGTAGAGGCTCGACTCCAGGACGAGCTTCGCCTCGCCGCCCCGCTCTTCGAGTTCGCCCGCAGCGGCGTAGAGTCCGTCGGCGCGCGCGCGGGCCGGCTCGTCCTGCTCCTGCGCGTCGAAGATGAAAGCCTCCATCGCCTTGTCCGTGAGGCGCGGCGCGTACTTCCCGGCGAGCGAGAGCGCCTTGGCCGCGCCGCCGGCGTACACGTCGCGCGCGGGCGTCTCGGCGCAGTGGAGGATGGCTTCGGCCACGACCTCCGGCGCGTAGACGGGCGGCGGGAGCGCAGGCTCGTGCTCTAAAAAATTCCTCGCGTGCTTCGTGTAGGGCGTGTCAATCGTCGCGGGCTTGACGAGCGAGACCGAGACGGGCGCGCCCGCCTCCTCAAGCTCCATCCGCAGCGCGTCGGTGAAGCCCTTGACGGCGTGCTTCGAGGCGCTGTACGCGCCCTGAATGGGGATGGCGCGGTCGGAGAGCGTGCTGCCGACGTTGACGAGCGCGCCGCCGCGACGGCGCAGGTGTTCGGCGGCGACGAGCGAGCCGTAGACAGTGCCCCAGAAGTTGGTCTCGAACATGCGGCGCATGTCCTCGAACGGCGTCTCCGAAAGTCTGCCGTAGATGGAGACGCCCGCGTTGTTGACCCACGTGTCGAAGCCGCCGAAGCGCTCCAACGCCTTCTCGGCGACGCGGCGCACGTCCCCCTCGCGCCCCACGTCGGCGACAACGTAGACGGCCTCCCCGCCCTTCCCTTTGATCTCCTCGACGAGGCGACGCAGCGCGCCTTCGGAGCGCGCGGCGACGACGAGCCTTGCGCCGCGCTCGGCGGCCCTGCGCGCCGTCACCAGGCCGATGCCGCTCGACGCGCCGGTGATGACCATGACCTGTTCGCTCAACTTCTTCAGCTTCACTTCCATCGTCAACCCTCCCTCGCTCGATGCCACACTTCAATCGTTAACCTCTTAACCTTCCCTCGCCCGCCGTCGCGCCCTAACGCCCACCTCATTCGGCGGCGCGTCTCTTTAACTCCAGCTCACTCGATGGCCCGTGTCTTTAACTCCAGTTCACTCGACGGCGCGGCTCCGAACGGCGGGCCGCGCGCGAGAGACTCAACGCCCGCGCCCGAGGCCGCGGTGCTCGACCATCAGGCAGCGATCCTGCACGACCTTTATGCCTGCGCGCGCGAGCCGTTCCGCCGCCGCGTCGTGGCGTATGCCGGACTGGAACCAGACCGAGCGCGGGCGCTTGGCGAGTATGTCTTCGAGGTGTGCGGGGATGTCCTGCGGGCGGCGGAAGACGTCAACCATATCCAGCTCGCCGGGGATGTCCGAGAGGCTCCGGTAGACCTTGAGGCCGAGGATGTGCGTCACCTCAGGGTAGTAGACCGGCACGGGCACGACCTCCAGCCCTGCTGCGACCAGGTACTTCGGGACGTAGAAGGCGGGCTGAAACTGCTGCGCCTCGGTCTTCATGCCGAGCACCGCGACGCGTCGCGTCGAGCCGAGCAGCTCGCTCATCTCTCCGTCGCTCTCGACGAGATTCTCTCGCCAGTCGTCGCCCGCCCGCCCCTCGCCGTCCGTCCCGATCTCCTCAACACTCACGCCCCGCTCTCCTTCCGCTTCGTCCCCTCAAAGAAAACGCGCCTCGCAAAGAGTACGCGCCTCTCTCTCTCTGCACGCGCGCGTCGCCCTGCGTTCATTCTATTGCGCCGCCTTCCACTTCACAAAACGGCTGCAAGCGCGTTGACGACAAAGAGGGGATAGGGATTGTGTGTTAGGGGCCGGTTAGAAGCTCTATCGCGTCTTGAATGCTCGACGCGACGACAGCTCAACTATTAACCCCAAACCTAATCCCCAACCCCTCCCCCAATCCCCCTTTTCTTCCTGCTTTTGTTCGTGCCTCGAACAAACCCGGCCAAATTTTTGCTTCTGACTCCTGACGCCGTGTGGTATCATCGTTTCACCTTTTCCCGGTAGCTTAAAATTTATCGCCGACGTGGTTGCTAAAGTTCCCTCGACCACGGGTGTTTTTCTTGAGGGAGGTAAGCAATGGTACAGGCAATCGCGGCGCAGCAGCGTCCGACCCCGACCCCGAAGCCGAGGTTGAGGGAGCTGGGAGTCTACGCGCTGCCGGACGGGCGAGAGTTCGTCGTCAGTACGATCTATCGAGACGGGTGCAGCCTCTACACGCCGCGCGCTTGGGCGGCCTTCGGAACGGCTGATTACTGGGTTGACAGGGACGGGCGTTTGCTTCATCAAGGGGTGCCGAGCATCTGGCGTGTCCAGGACCTGAACGATACGGGCAAGAGCGCAAGCTACCCCAAGCCCGTGCTGCGTTAGCCTCACTCTAAAGCGCGACCAACCCATTCGACTTCGAGCGCCGCGGCCCCAGGTGCCGACGGCGCTCATGCCCCTTCCTGTGCGCCCGCGTCTGCGCCGACGTGCGAAGCCTCGACGCACGCCGTCGCCCGACCTCGCACGCCGCCAGGATGAAGTGCGGACTTACCGCTTTCACTTCATTATTCACCTTCTGCTTTCACTTCATCCTTCACCTTGCGGCCTTCGTCCTTTCGATCCTCCCTGCGGCCTTCGTCCTTTCGTTTACTCTTTCCGCCTTCGTCCTTGTCTACACGTCCCGGCTGCCTTCTCGAAGCCTCGATTGCCGCGGGCCGCGCACGCCTCTCATTTCATCTGGCACGCGGCGTGACTTACAGACGGTCGCGGCCCGTTTTCAGACCGTCGCCGGGCGCTTCGCCTGACCGACGTGCCGCAAGGGTGGCCCGTTCCGCCCGTCTCTCAGGCCGCGCGAGGCCGCGCGCCCGCGCATCTTCGGCGAAGAGTTTCAAGGAAGTCTCGACTGATTTGACTTTTATTCTACGCATGCCCCGGTTCGGACTTACTCTCCTGGCTCTCTTCTGCCTCCTCGCCTCCGCGAGCCGCGACGCACGCGCCGCGCCGCACGCGCCCGACGACAAAGAACTGCGGAAGGCCGAGGCCGTCCTCTCCAAGCTTCTCCGTCTCGAAGAGTCCGCCGCGACTGATGCGGCCAACCCCTCGGCCTTCGACGAGACGGCCGGACGTCTCTATCCTGCCCTCTTCGTCAACGTCTCGGCCCTCAGCGACGGCGACCTCAAGACGGAACTCGCGACCGCCGCCGCGCTCTACGACTCGGCCCGCGGCGCGCGCGCCGGCAGTGCCGTGCACCCCGACTGCTCGCGCGAGCTGCGCGAGTCCTACTTCCGCCTCTGCCTTGAGAGCGGCGACCGCGCGCGGCTCGCACGCGCCAAGGCTGCGCTCCACACGCGGCGCGCGCAGGCCCTTCTGCTCTACGCGCGCGGCGACCGCGAGCGCACCACGCTCGACGTGCTCGCAGACCTCCGGGCCGAGCGCGGCACAGACCTCTCGCTCGCCGAAGAGGCCCTCAACGCCCTCAAGGAGTTGGCCGGCGCACAGGCGTCGAAGCAGGAGCCAGTCAGCGCGCAGGCGTCGAAGCAGACTCCCGATCAACTCTCAGCCTCGCCCGACCCTTCAGCCTCGCTCGAACCTTCAGCTTCTCCCGAACCCTCGACCTCGCTCGAACAACTAGACCGCCTGCTCGCCTCGCTCCCGCGCACGCGCGTCCGGCAGTTGCTTGCCAGCGCCAGGGACGCATTCCGCGACGGACTCTTCTGGCAGCTCAAGTCTCTGCCCGCGCAC
The DNA here is from genome assembly GCA_030914105.1 of Acidobacteriota bacterium. Lineage (GTDB taxonomy): Bacteria > Acidobacteriota > Blastocatellia > Pyrinomonadales > Pyrinomonadaceae > QHXN01. Next base: position 939 of record JALZHC010000234.1, on the reverse strand, counting down.
TCGCTCGTCGTCTCGGCTGATTCGTTCACAGACCCGGAACGCCTGCGCCCGCTCGACCTCAGCGCCGGCGACGCCTCGCGCACGGCCCTTCAGAACCTGCGCGCCGCGCAAAAGTTTATCTCCAAGGCCGAGGCCGCCATCGAGGAGTCGAGGCGCGGCGACGGCAACGGCGAGTGAAGGCGTCCACGCCAATTCTTCAGACCGGATTAAGTATCAATTCACCGGCGAGTTCGGCGGCGCGACGCGCGCGGCTCTCACCTCTGACGATTCGCCAGCGACTGCCCTTCATCCTTCTTTAACTGACATCTTCCGTTAACCGACATCCGTCGCCTACTGAAGCGCCCCTCGTCTGTCTTTCGGATAAGCTAAGAGCGCCCTGAGACTCAAGCGGTCTCAGGGCGCTCGCACGAGCAGAGGAGATTCGTCACCGCGAGCGCGGAGGTCGCGGCGTCACTGCTGGCTCGACGCCGAACTGTCTTTCCCGTTCTTCGAGTTGCTCGCGCTCGCCTCGCCGACGACGAGCGCCTGCCGGTCGCCTGGGAAGGCCAGCCGCGTGAGCGCGAGGCCGTCGCCCTTCGGCGCGAGCGTCACGTCCCAGACCGACGCCCCGCCCTCGCGCGCCTCCGCGTGCACTGAAGCCCTGGCAACCGTCGCCTGCTTGTCGGCGACGGTGATCTCGTTCGCCTTGTCGTCGTAAGAGACGTTGTAAGTCCCCTTCTTGACGAGCGTCTCGCCGAGCCAGAAGTCCGAGCCGAAGGTCAGCTTCCTCGTCTTAACTTTGGCCGACGCGGTGCCCACACAGAGCGCCACAAGCGCCAGCGCCAGCGCGGCGCAAACCGACTTCCTTTTCATCACGTGCTCCTTTCGTCGCGACCCGATTCTTAGGTGGGCACCTAAGCCGCACGCGCGTGCGACGACCCCGCGAGACTAGACGACCCG
>JALZHC010000233.1 GCA_030914105.1 Acidobacteriota bacterium | reverse complement strand
GGACGGATGTCCGTGTTGAAGCCGGTCGAGCCGCTGCCGCTGAAGAAGCCCTGGCGCGTCAGCCTGACGACCAGAGGCAGGCCGGACTGGTAACGCTGGATGCCGTTGATCTGCCAGCCGCCCACGAGGCGGTCAACCCAGCCGCCTTCATTGAGGAAGCGTCGGCCCTTGCCGAAGGGAAGCTCGACGAGGTAGTTGACGACGAAGACGTGCGTGGCGTTGTTCGGCGAGACCGAGCGAAGGTCTCTGCGGTCGCCCGGTATCTGGATGAGGCTGCCCGTGGGCGAGCCGCCGAAGAGGTCTTCCGCCGCGTCCGTGATGAGCTTCGAGAAGGTGTAGGACGCGCCGAACTGGATGCCGTTCGAGTAGCGCCGCTCAATCTTGGCCGTGCCGGCGTCGTACCAGCTTCGGCCCTGACTCTCCAACTGGTCGGTAATGAAGCCGTACTGCGGGAAAGGCTTCAAGGACTGGCCGACGCTGCCGTTAAAGCCCGGAAAGACGGCTGCGGAGCTTGCGGGAATCGTGACGCCGACGCTCGACGCGTAGGCGCGCTCGGCTGGCGTCACGTCGTTGAGGTTCTTATTGAGGAGCGGCGCGCCGAGCCGGAGCGCGTTAAAGGGGATGGCGTTAATGCGACTGAAGTTCGAGCGCAGGCGCGAGGCGCGGTGGCCCGTGTAGCTGAGGCTGGCGACGAACTTGAAGGGCAGCTCGCGCTGGAGGTCGAGGCCGTACTGGAAGGTTCGGCCCGTGCGGAAGTTGCGGTCGAAGAAGTCAACGTCGTTGCCGATGAACTGCCCCGTCGGGTTGGTCGGCTCGACCTGCTTGAAGCTTCGCAAGAAAAGGTCTGCGCGCTCGTTGGCCGTGCAGCCCGCGCCGTTGCAGTTGGCCTGGAAGGGCGAGTTGAAGCCGACCGTGCCCTCGGTCAGGGTGTTCGAGCCGTTCACGCCGTAGATGATCGGCGCGTAGTAGAGGCCCGCGCCGCCGCGCACGACCGTCTTGCTGTTGAGGGAGTAGGCGAAGCCGAGGCGCGGCCCCCAGTTGCTGTGGTCGGGGCGCGTGAGCGTCTTGAAGGGCGCGGGCAGTCCGCCGTTGCGCTGCGCGTCGGCGGTGACGATTGCGCCGGGGCGACCGCCCGCCGCCGGGTTCGCCGTGTCCGGGTCGAAGCCACGGAACGCGCCGTGCCCTTCGGTGCGCAGGCCCGGCAGGTCGTAGCGCAGGCCCGCGTTGACCGTGAGCTTCTGCGTGACCTTGATGTCGTCCTGAAAGAAGTAAGAGTGCGTGAGCTGCCGCCAGGCGGGGTCGAAGTTCTGCTGGCCGTTGAAGGAGAACTCGGTCGCGCCGACGAGGAGGCTGGCGATGGGGAAGCCCTCGGCGTCGCAGTTGCAGTTCGAGGTCTGCGGCGCGCGGAAGTTGATCCAGCCGCCGGGCGAGAGGAGCTGGTGAACGTTGAACTGCTGGACGCGCACGTCGGCCCCGAACTTCATCGTCTGCCGCCCGCGCACGTAGGAGATGAAGTCGGAGATGTCCCAGCCGTTGTCGCCCAGACGGTCGCTGAAGAAGGTCGAGCCGATGCCTTGGTAGGCGCGGACGTTGCCGTTCGGGTCGGCGGGGTCGCCGTAGCCTGGGAAGTCGATTTCGGGGAACGCCTTGTTCTGCGTCGCGTTCGCCGGGAAGCCCAGAGACTGCGAGGCGAAGCCCTCGGTCGTGTTGTGGTTCGAGACGTTGTAGCGGTTGAAGCCGAGGTTGAAGTGGTTGAGCAAGTGCGGCCCGAACGTGTAGTCGTGCTGGATGCGGAAGAAGTTCGACTTGAAGAACTGCTGCCACCTGCCGAAGGCGATGAAGGGGTCGGGATAGCGCGGCGCGCCGCCCGCGATGCGCGTGTTGTTGCGGTAGGCGTAGCTGAAGTTGAGGTGCTGGCGCTGCGAGAGGGCGAGGTCAATCTTGAAGGTCGGGTTGTTCATCCGCGTCGGCGTCGAGGTCGAGGCCAGGTAGTTGCGGAAGACGCCGGGGCGGTTCGGCGAGGGGAAGAAGCTCAGGATGTTCGCGCCGACGGGGTCGATGATCGACTGGCCCGTGGGCAGGCGGAAGAGGTCGATGCGATTGCCGGGGATGGGGACGCGCGTGCCCGGAGGGGCGAGGATGACGTTGCCGCGCGCGTCGAAGCCGGCGATGGGGCTGAAGAGTTGAATCGGGCCGCCGTTGCGGCGGATGAGTTCCGGGTCGGTCAGGAGTTCAGAGAAGTCGCCCGTCCGCATCCGTGCCGTCGGCACGGAGACGAGCACGCTCTCCCCTTGGGCGAAGCGGTAGCTCTCCATGTTGAAGAAGAAGAACGCCCGGTTCTTGAAGCCCTGATAGGCGCGCCCTCCCTCGCCGAAGCGCGGCAGGTAGATGGGGCCGCCGATGTTGCCGCCGAAGTCGTGCTGGTGGTCGCGCACGATGGGGATGCCGAGCGAGTTGTTGATGAAGCTGTTGGCGTTGAGCGCGTTGTTGTGGAAGAGGTCGTAGACCTCTCCGTGAAACTCGTTGGTGCCCGACTTCAGTGTGAAGTTGACGACGCCGCCCGAAGACTGTCCGAACTCCGCCGAGTAGTTCGAGGTCGAGAGCGTGAACTCCTGATAGGCGTTGGGGCCGGGCGCGACCTCGGAGAAGAACGAGCCGTTCTGCGCGCGCCGCGTCGTCGCGCCGTCAATCTGAATCTCGGTGCCGAGTCCCTGCCCGCCGCCGACGCGGAAGTTTGAAGCGTTCGTGCCGTTGCCGGTCGCGGCCGTCACGGTGCTGTCGAGGAAGATGAAGGAGAGAGGCGTGCGCCCCGAAAACTCCGAGCCGACTTCGAGCGGCAGCTCCTTGACCTGCCGCTCGGTGACGTTGGTCTGGCGCGTGGGCGTGTCGGTCTGGATGGCCGCGGCGCTCTCGCCCGTCACCGTCACCACGTCGTTGACCGCGCCGACTTCGAGCTTCAGGTCGAGGCTGTGTGTGACCTGCACGGCGACCTTGTACTCGTCCACGGTCGCCGTCTTGAAGCCCTGCGCCTCGACCGTGATCTTATAGCGCCCGGCCTTCAGCTCCGGCAGCGTGTAGCTGCCCTCGCCGCTCGTCGTCGTCTCGCGCGCCTCGCCCGTGTCGAGGCTTGTGGCGGTGACTTTGGCGTTGGGGACGACGGCCCCGCTAGGGTCTGTGACCGTGCCTGTGATCGAGCCGCGGTCGCTCTGCGCGAAGACGTTCGCGGCGGCCAACGTCATGAACAAGGCAAGCAGCGCTGCTGCGAAAAGCTTCTGCGATCTCATAGACTCCCCTTCCCCTCAAACGTAGCTGAGCACCTACCCCCTGGAGAACAAGCCCGCCCACAGCCGCCCGCCGCCGAAGACGCATCCCCGCGCCTTCCACGCCGGGCCGAAAGCCGGCCCGAAGACGAAGACGACGCCCCGCCCACAGCCGCCTTCGAGCCAGCCGGGGGAGCGAACTATTGAGTTGTGCCTTTAGAATGAACCGAACCCTAAAATACCGCAGCAAACGCTTACGCAAGCGTTTAACTAAGCAGGCTTATAGCTAAGAGACGGGCGATTGTCAACACTATTTTTAGTACGGTATTGAGCACAAGCCCCGCGGCGTTGATAATCGGCGTCGTCGCCTACGCGAGTCATCCGGCTTAAGAGACAAGGAGACTTCGAGATGAAGCTAGCCAGCCACGCTCTCTTTCCAACCAGCCACGCTCTCTTTCTAACCATCCGCGCTCTTTTCCAGGTCAGCCGCTCTCTCTTTGCCGCCGCGCTCCCGCTCGCCGCCGCGTTTCTGTTCGCCGCGGCTCCGGCGGTCGGCGCGCGCGCTGCCGACCGCGTCAAGACCGCGAGGGGCGTGGTCGAGGGAGACGGCCCGCAAGCGTCCGGCGTGCGCGAGTTCAAAGGCATCCCCTTCGCCGCGCCGCCCGTGGGCGAGCTGCGTTGGAGAGAGCCGCAGCCTTTGAAGAGTTGGACGGGCGTGCGGCAGGCCGTGAAGTTCGGCCCGCGCTGCATGCAGGCTCCGGTCTTCGGCGACATGAACTTTCGCTCCGAAGGGATGAGCGAAGACTGCCTCTACCTGAATGTCTGGACTCCGGCGAAGACTGACAGAGAGCGGCTGCCGGTGCTCGTCTATTTCTACGGCGGCGGGTTCGTCGCGGGCGACGGCTCCGAGCCGCGTTACGACGGCGAGAGCATCGCCGCCAAAGGCATCGTGGCCGTAACGGTTAACTATCGTCTCGGCGTCTTCGGCTTCCTCGCTCACCCGGAGCTGACGAAGGAGTCGCCTCATCACGCTTCGGGCGACTACGCCCTGCTCGACCAGAACGCGGCGCTCGGCTGGGTGCGCGAGAACATCGCGGCCTTCGGCGGCGACCCCCGCCGCGTGACGATTGCGGGCGAGTCCGCCGGCTCGGTCTCCGTGAGCGCGCAGATGGCTTCGCCTCTGTCGAAGGATTTATTCGCCGGAGCCATCGGCGAGAGCGGCTCGATCATCGCGACGCTCGGGGCCGTCCCGCTCGCGCAGGCGGAGCAGTCGGGCGCGAAGTTCGCGGCAGAGCTGGGCGCGACTTCGCTCGCGGCGCTGCGCGCCCTGACGACTGAGCAGATTTTCGAGGCGGCGACGAAGGGGGGCTTCGCCAGCGTCGGTCGCTTCCCCATCACGGTTGATGGCTACTTCTTCAGAGAAGACCCTGCTGCGACATACGCCGCGGGCCGGCAGGCACACGTCCCTCTGCTCGTCGGCTGGAACTCGGAGGAGTTGGGTTGGGCCGCGCTACTCCGCGGCAAAGAGCCGACGCCGGAGAACTACGCGCAGGCCGTGCGCGAGCAGCTCGGCGCGCGAGCCGAAGAGGCACTGAAGCTCTACCCGGCCACGACGCGCGAAGAGGTCATCGCTTCGGCCACGGATTTGGCGAGCGACCGCTTCATCGGCTACAGCACCTGGAAGTGGTCTGACTTGCACGCGCGCACCGGCGGCTCGCCCGTCTACCGCTACTTCTACGCGCGCCCGCGCCCGCCGATGAGACCGGAGATGGGAAACGCGACGGCCGGCCTTGCCGGCGGAGTCGTCCGCGGACAGAGCGCGCCGCCGCCTCCGCCCGCGCGCGGGGCCGTGCACTCGGCGGAGATCGAGTACGCGCTCGGCAACCTCTCGACGAACAAGGTCTACGCGTGGACGCCCGACGACTACAAGGTCTCGAAGCTGATGGAGGAATACTTTGCCAACTTCGTCAAGCGAGGCGACCCGAACGGGCCGGGCCTGCCCGCCTGGCCCGCGTTCAAAGGCGGCGCGGGGGCCGATGCGCCGCGCTTCATGCGCATAGACGTTGACGCGCGCGCCGAGACGGACGCGCACCGCGCGCGCTACCTCTTCCTCGACCGGCTCTCCGCGAAATGATGCGGGCCGAGACTCTTTATGAGAATGATGCGGGCCGAGACTCTCTATGACGCGGCGCGCTCGATGAGACTCCGGAGCAGGCGGCAGGTGGCGAGCACGTCTCTGTCCGCACGATGATTCCCTGCTTCAAGCCCGTAGAGCGCGCAGGCTTCGGCGAGCGTCACGTTCTTCTTCGTGCCGGCCACGCGCTTGAGGAGCTGCATGGCGCAGCGCCAGCCGCGCTCTGTGGGCGCTTGCCTGTGGCGCGCGCGCATGGCCGAGAGCGCGCGGCAGTCGAAGGCCGCGTTGTAGGCGATCAGGAGCCGGTTCTCGACGAGCGGCGCGAGCGACGCCCAGACCTCTTCCCAGTAGGGCGCGCGCTCGAACTCCGCGAGGTCGAAGCGCTGCTCTTTCGTCGAACGCGGAAGCTTGTTGTAGACGGGGCGGACGAGCGAGTGGTAGACGAGACGGCCCGCGCAGTCGCCGAGCGCGACCTCGATGACCTCGACCTCGGCGCCCGCGCCGACCGTCTCGGTGTCTATGATGAGCGAGCGCTCGTTGAACTCGTAGAGTTCGAGCGCGGGCGTGTATGGCTGCCTGGAGTTGTAGAGCATGGCGGCGGGTCAATTCTACCAGCGCGACCGGCGCGCGGGCACGCGCGGGGCGTTCGAGTACGAGCGCGCCGCGCGTGATTGCGCCGACGGTCGCGCGGGGTTCAAAAGCCGCGCGTGAACTCTTCGGGTTTGCGCTCAGCTCCGTCGGCTGAAGCCCGTCGACTTGCCCGACTGCGTTGACGACTTCAGGCC
>JALZHC010000816.1 GCA_030914105.1 Acidobacteriota bacterium | reverse complement strand
CGGTCGCCGCGTCACACGCGAAGTGCGCGGCGGCGCGCGCGGCGAGTTTCTTCTCTTCGTCGGCGGGCGTCGCTTCTTCTTCGGCGGCGAGTGCGCGCGCGTGGACGAGTAAAACTTTCGGCCACACGTCCCGCAACCGCTCGTCCGAGAGCACACGCGCGGCGCTCTCTTCGCCGAAGATGACCACGGCGTCGCAGCCGTCGAGCAAAACATTCCCGTCGCAAGTTCGCGCGTCAAGGTCAAGGCGCGCGACGCCGATGCCGTAGAGGGCTTCGAGCGCGGAGGCCGTCTCTTCGGCGTCGGCTGCGGCGCGCGCGTCCGCCGCGTCGTGCGCGAAGGCGATGCGTAAGCCGGTGTCCCAGGGGCAGGTGAAGTGCGCGGGCGCGGGGAAGCGTTGCGCGAGCTGCGCCGGCCCGCGCAGGCGGCGCGTCTCGTGAAGCAGGTCGAGGTTCCGGTCGTAGTGCGGGTTCTTCTCGCGGTGGTTCGTCACGTCGTAGCCGCCGGAGTTGTTGTGGTAGAGGTGGTAGAGATGCACGTCGCGCCGCTCGGTGATGGCGGCGCGACCGAGCACGTGCGCCTTGTGGAAGAAGGCGTTGTCCTCGCCGCCCCAGCCGTGGAACTCTTCGCACATGCCGCCGTGACGCGCGAGGAAGTCGCGCCGGATGAGCACCGCGCCGCCGCAAGCGCCCTGCCGCGTGGTGTACTCGTTGACGTGGCGGCACGACTCCACGTCGCCGCGCAGGCCGGCGAAGACGGCTTCAGTATCTTCCGCCGAGAGGTAGCGGACGGAAGTCCAGGGCACGAGGCAGTCGAGGCCGCGGCGGCGCATCTCTTCGAGCGCCTTCGTGAGGAAGTCGTGCGGGGGAAGGATGTCGTTGTCGAGCCAGAGCACGAACGCGCTGGCGCGCGCGAACGCCAGCCCGGCGTTCAAAGCGCGCGCCTTGTGGAAGAGGCCGTCGTTGCGTATGAAGACGTGACCGTCGGCCAGTCGGCGCGCGACCTCGCGCGCGCGCGGCTCCGAGTCCATCTCGACGACGAAGACTTCGAGCACCGCGGCCAACTCCCTCAAACGCGCGAGCGTCAAGGCGAGGTGCGGCAGACGCTCCGCGCCGCCGTGCGGGACGACGACGCTCACGCCGTCCGACGCCGACGCCGCGCCGCGCGCAGAAGCATCGACGCGCGTCGCATTCGCGACAAGACGCAGAGGCGCGCGCGCGCTCGACGGCTGAAGCGGCGCGTGCTCGCTTGACGGCTGCATCGTCAGGCCGGCTTCGACCCGCGCGGCTTCCGACTCGCGCGGCACTCCGAAGGTCGGCCAGGCGCGGCCCACGCGCTCCAGCGCGCGTGCGACGACCGGCGACCAGAAGCGCTCCCACTGCTCGGCGAAGTCCCAGTGCTCCTCCATCCAGCGGCGGTTGCGCTCGCCCTCTGCGGCGAGGCGCTCGGCTCCGCGCGCGATCAACTCTTCGAGCACGCCTTCGAGTTCGCCGAGGCCAGCGAAGACGAAGGGCGCGGCCTCGGAGCGCGGCGCGCAGCTTCGGAAGACCTCGACCACTTCGGGGCGCAGGCCCAGCCCGTTGACGACGACGCAGCCGGCGGCCAGCCCTTCGAGGCTGTTGCGGTGGTAGCTGCCCGTTACGCACTCGTCAATCAAGACGTGCGCGCGCCGCTTCATCGCGAGCGACTCGGCGTGCGAGACCTGGCGCTCGCGCGTGACTTCGAGTTTGACAGCGAGGCGCGCGGCGAGACGTTCGAGCGCGCGCAAGGTAGTCTCGTAGCCCTTCGAGTGCCAGTAGAGCCGGTGGCCTTCCGGGTACTTCTCGTGCCTGCCCGAAGGCGTGTAGCAGACTGTGACCGCATCAGACTTCGGCGCGGGCCTGTAGGCTTCCTCCCAGAGCGGGACGGGGTTCGGGACGAGCGACCAGCCCGCGAACTCTGCGAGCGCAGCCTGATACTGCCCGACGACGACGCCGGGAAAGCCCTCGCGCACGAAGCCCTGCTCGACGTTCCAGATGTAGTTGTGCGCCATCGTGATGACGGCCTTGCCGGCGAGCAGGCGTCGGTGGCGCGGCTCGACCTTGCCGTTGTGGACGATGACGAGGTCTGCGCGCCTTAGCTCTTCTTCGGCCTCGGCGCGGCGCGAACTCCACTCGATGTCGCCGTCGAAGGTGACGCCGTTGCCGTAACTGTTCTGCGCCCAGACGCAGCGCGCCGCGTGCGGCGTGCGCGCCGCGACGCAGCGCGCCAGTATCGCCGGCACGCCCGCCACAGGCGTCGTCGCGTAAGAGACGACGCGCAGCGCCGGCACGCCCGACGACGACTGACGCTCGTCGTTCGCCGCGCGCCGTTCGCCAGCGGTCGCCGCGCGCCCGTCGCACGTCGCGGACTGTCGCTCGCGCGTCGGGGCTTCAACGCATTCGCCCGACGCGGCGAACTCCTCGACCGGCATCTTCGGGAAGGCCGTCAGGCGGCTCGCTGCGCTCAGGTTGAAGACCTCGACGCCGCGCGCGCGCAGGGCGTCGCCGAGCTTTCGGTACTGCTC
>JALZHC010000815.1 GCA_030914105.1 Acidobacteriota bacterium | reverse complement strand
GACGGACGCGCCGCCCCTCTCTTCGGCCTCACGCCGCGGCGCGGCCTCCGACGGGCGCAGCGCCTGCGTCCTGACCGCGACGCCGCCCAGGTCTCTCTCGAAATCAATCTTCGTCAACACTTCCTCACTCCCCTCTGCTCTCAACTGCGACTCTACTTCCGTCCCCGCGGAAAGTAAAAGCCGCGCGCCACTGAAAAAACTCCCCCGCCGCCGTCGGCCCGCCGCCCGCCCACAAAGCGCCGGCTCGCTGAAAAACTTCCGGCCTCGTCGAACAACTTTTTTCCGACCGCCCCGAAAACAGGCGAGGCTCGCCGCCCCTCACTTGAGCAACGCCCGTTCCACTCCTCTCGCGCCCGCGAAAGCCGACTTTCCCCGTGCCCTCGCGCGCCGCCCGCCGCACGCCGCTGCGAATTTCCCCTCAAGCGTCTGCGCGAAATTCCCCTGAGCGAAAGTCCTCGCCCGCGAACATCTCAGGGTGCGCGCGCACCACGCCGTTGATTCTCCGCGCGGCCTTTGCCTTTTGACCCTCCGCTTTGTATTCTTCAAACGCACCCCCAATCCGACAAGCGAGGTTTCGGCGGGCGGGCGACTGCCCGCGCCGGCAAACGCCGCACTAAACGTGAGCACAGTTCTTCAGCCGACGGTGATGAAGTTCGGCGGCACGTCCGTCGCGGACGCACGCGCCTTCGAGCGCGTGGCCGACCTCGTCAGCCGCCACGCCGCAGAGCGCCCCGTCATCGTCGTCTCCGCGATGAGCCGCTTCACGGACGCTCTGCTCGAAGCCTTCGAGACGGCGGCGGGCGGCAGTCAAGAGGCCGCGCTCGGCTCGCTCGAAGAGCACTTCGAGCGCCACCTGGCCGTCGCGCGCGAGCTGCTTCTGACCGACGCCGCCGCCGAGTTCAAAGAGGCGCTCGCGACGGCGCGGCGCGAGCTGAGTGACGCGCTGCGCGAGACTTCTGATGCGCGCGAGCGGGCTGATTTGCGCGAAGTTTCGGAGCCGCGCGAGGCTTCGGGGAGGCGCGAATCATCGGAGCACGCGCGGCCTCTGCCCGTGCTTCAAGACCTGGTCGTCTCCTACGGCGAGCAGCTCTCTTCGCAACTCCTCGCCGCGGTCTTGCGCGCGCGCGGCCTCGTCGCGCGCCACGTCGACGCGCGACGCTGCGTTATCACGGACGACGAGCACACACGCGCCACGCCTCTGCGCGAGGAGACCGAGCGCCACACGCGCGAGGAGCTTGAGCCGCTGATTGCCGCGGGCGAGATTCCCGTCGCGGGCGGCTTCATCGCCTCTTCAGCCGCCACGGGCGAGACGACGACCCTGGGGCGCGGCGGCTCCGACTACACGGCGGGCCTCGTCGGCGCGGCCCTGCGCGCGCGCGAGATTCAAATCTGGACGGACGTGTCCGGCGTGCTCACGGCAGACCCGCGCGTCGTCCCCGTGGCGCGCACCATCCCGCGCCTCTCCTACGCAGAGGCGGCGGAGCTGGCCTACTTCGGCGCGAAGGTTCTGCACCCGAAGACCATACTGCCGGCGGTCGTCCGAAACGTTCCCGTCCGCATCTGCAACTCGCACGCGCCGCAGTCGCCCGAAACGGTCGTCTACTTCGACGCCGAGATGACGCCGCGCACCGTCAAGGCCATCGCGCACAAGACCGGCGTCTCAATCGTCCACATCACCTCCGCCCGGATGCTCGGAACCTACGGCTTCCTGCGCTCCATCTTCGAGGTCTTCGAGCGCCACCGCACCGCAGTGGATATCGTGACGACCTCGGAGGTGTCGGTCTCGCTTTCTCTGGAAGACACGAGCGCGCTCGACTCGATCATCGAAGACCTCAAGAGCATCGCTGCCGTCCGCGTCGAATCGGAGCGCGCCATCGTCTGCATCGTCGGCGAGGGTTTGCGCTCGACGCCCGGCATCGCGGGCCGCGTCTTCTCGACCGTCAAGGACATCAACGTCCTGCTCATCTCGCAGGGCGCGTCCTCCATCAACCTGACCTTCGTCGTCGAGGAGGCCCGCGTCGAAGAGGCCGTCCGCCTCCTCCACGAAGCCTTCTTCGAGTGCGCCACCTCGGAGCTTCTGGCGCACATCGGCGGACACTGAGGGAAGTGCAGAGTGCGGAGTGATGAATCATAAGAAACGCGCTGTTTTTCATTCATCACTCTGCACTCTGCACTCTGCACTTCTTACTGCATGAACCTTTTCGAGCTGACGCGCCGCCTGATTGACATCCCCTCCGTCTCCGGCGAGGAGCGAGAGGTCGGGAGCTTTCTCGCGTCTCATCTTGAAAGCCTCGGCTACCGCGTCGAGTTGCAGGAGGTCGAGGCGGGGCGCTCGAACGTCCTGGCGACGACGGGAGAGCCTGCGCGCGTCGTGCTCTCGACACACATGGACACCGTGCCGCCCTTCATCCCTTCGGCGGAGGACGAGACGCACATACGCGGTCGCGGCGCGTGCGACGCCAAGGGCATCATCGCCGCGCAAGTGTCAGCCGCCGAAGCCCTGCGCGCCGAAGGCGTCAACGCCTTCGGACTGCTCTTCACGG
>JALZHC010000232.1 GCA_030914105.1 Acidobacteriota bacterium | reverse complement strand
CCGGGGCAGTTGTTCGAGGTGGCAACGCCTTTCGGCGCGGTTGACTTCGACCAGCCGGGACTTTATCAGGTCGGTTACAACGACAACGGCAGCGCCTACGTCTCCGTTTTGAACGGGCTGGCGCGCGTCGTCGGCCTCGGCGGGACGGGACAGATCGGCAAGGGCGAGATGCTCACGCTGCTCGGTCAGACCGCGGCTGATGTCGCCCTCTCTCGCCTCGACCCCGGCTACGCCGGCGGCCTTCTGAACGATTACTACGGCTACCGCTACCCGCGTCTCTACGACGGGCGCTACAACGATTACAACGCGTATCTGAACGATCCTTCTTATTACGACCCTTACAACCGCTTCACGAGCTACCGCTACGTGACCGACGTGATTCCGGGCGTCCAAGATTTGGACTACTACGGCGACTGGCAGGACTTAAACGGCTACGGCGAATGCTGGCACCCGCGCGTTGACGCGGGCTGGACTCCGTATCAGGAGGGCTACTGGGCGGTTGATGATCCTTACGGTCTGACCTGGGTCTCAAATGAGCCCTGGGGCTACGCGCCTTATCACTACGGACGCTGGGCCAACGTCAACAATCAGTGGTTCTGGGTTCCCGAAGCGGTGAACACGCAGCCCGTCTACTCGCCGGCGCTGGTGGCCTTCCTGCCTCTGACGCAGGCGAACGAAGTGGGCTGGGTTCCGCTCGGCCCCGGCGACCCATACACGCCGACCTACTACGACCCGAACTGGCAGCCACACTACGTCGGCGGCGCGCCCGTCGTGCAGAAGGTGGTTAACCTAGGTGTGCCGGGCGCGGTGACGGTCGTGCCGTTGCAGTCTTTCGATAACGTCATCGACGAGCGCGTCGTCACCAGAGTTGACCCGCAGACGCTCGCGCAGGTGCGCCCTGTGCTCGACCCGTTCACGGTTAACTATCTGCGCCAGGCCGCGCTGCAACCGCCGAAGGGGCGGCGACCGTTCGACGTGCCGCCGGGTATCGCGCGCAAATTTGAAGAGACGCGCGTCGTCGCGAGCACCGCGCCCGCGGCGCTGCCGTTCATGCCGAACCCCGCGCAGTCTCTGCGCGTCGAGGCAGTCCCCGAAGGACAGAAGAGGCAGAAGCTTCAGTTCAGGGACGAGCGCGCTGGCGCGACCGCGCAAGTGAATGACGACGGCAGGCCCGCGTTCGTTCAAGCGCCGGGGCGTGCCGCCGCGCCTTTGATAGACCAGCAGCGAACTCAGCAGATGGCCGCGCTCGCGGCTCAAGCGCGGCGCGGAAACCAAGAGGCGCGGCGACAGTTGCAGCAGCTTCAACGCGAGGACAGAGAAGAGCAACGCGCGGCAGCTCAGCAGCAGCGTGCCGCTCAGCAGCCGCAGGTGATGCCGCAGCCGGTCGTGCCGCAGGCGGCGAACGACAGGGCCGCGCGCGTGGCCGAGCGTCAGCGCGCGCAAGGGGAGCAGGTGGCCTTGCGGCAGCAGCAACAGGCGCAGCGAGAGGCCGAGCGTCAGCAGGCTTTGAACGCGCGCGCGCAGCAACGCGCCGCGGTACAGCAGCAAATGGAGGCGCGTCGGCAGGCGAACAATCAGGCCGCCGTGCTGCGCGCACAGCAGGCCGCGCAGAGAGAACAGCAGGTGCGTGCGCGCGCGCAGCAGCAACAGCAAGTGCGGCAGCAGGCGATTCGACAAGCCCCGCCGCAGGCGCGCGGGCGCGTCGAGCAGCCCCGCCCGCAGCCGCAGGCACAGAGGCCGCAGCCACAAGCGCAGAGGCCGCAGCCGCAGATGCGACAGCAGGGGCAGCCGCAACAGAACGTCGAGCGCAGGCAAGGCCCGCCGCCGCAGGCTGCCAGGCCGCAGCCGCCGCAAGGACAGGGACACGGCGGAGGCAAAGGGAAGGGGCATCCTTAGAAGCTGAATGGGGAGTCCCGTAGGGACATTTGAAAGTCCAGCCGGGGACGTTTGAAAGCAGCCCGGCACTGAAGTGTCGGGGATAGAGTGACATCAGAAAGAAGAGTCCCGGAGGGACGGCTGAAGTTGAGAGCTATCCTGTTCAGCCGTCGCTCCGGGACTCTAATTTTTTTCAACTCACTGTGTTCCCGGCGCTGAAGTGCCGGGCTATCCTCATTCAGTCCCGACGGGACTGATGCAGGCCCGCCTTTCTTCAGCTGACCTCTTAAAGTCAAACGTAACTTGGAGGGCAGCGGTCATTGCTCTCTGAGGACGGTTAGCGAGTAGGGCGGGAGGCGGAGAGTTGGAGACGCGCCCGTCGGCAGCGTGGTGTGTGTGGGCGGGAGGTCGAGCAGAGGGTGGCCGTGGTCGCCTTCGGGCTGCCAGACGTACTGCGCGCGCGAGTATTGGTAGAGGTCTGCGGGGAGTCGCGGCGGCGTCGAGTTGCCTGTCTCGCGGTCGAGGATTTTCAGGTCAACGTCGAAGGACTTCGAGGGGTCTTTGTTGATGAGAAGGTGCGACCAGTGGCCATCGGGCCGGCGCAGCGAGTAGGCCGTGACGAGCGGCTGGCCCTGTTCGTCGAGGATGTCGGAGGCGGCAGGGAAGAGTTCGAGGCTCGCTTCCGAAGGTAGCGCCCACTCCCGCGCGAGCAGGCGCGCGCCGTAGTAGGTCGCGGTTCTGAACCGGATGCGCCCGCGCTCGTCCACACGCAAGAGCATGTTGTTGCCCCAGGTGCAGGCCGACTCGCTGATCAGCTCGTTCGGCTCGTAGCCGTAGAGGTAGGCGCGGTCGCCGCCAAGCGTGAGGAAGAGGCCGACGGTGTCTGCGTTCAGGAGCGCGCCCTCGATATCGACCTCCGCCTCGGCGGCGAAAGAAGAGTAGCCGTACTCGGAGATGTAGACGCGCGTGCCCGACGGAAGGATTCCCGGTCGCAAACCTTCGAGCGCGTCGGCGAGCAGGCGCGTCGCCGAGGCCAGCTGCGGCGCGGTCGGCGCGCAAACCTCGTCGAAGGGATACCACTCGAAGGTGAAGAAGTTGAAGGCGTCGGGCACTCCGCGCGCGCCGTTGTAGGCGAGGAAGCGCTTGAGCCAGGTCTTCTCGGAAAACTGTTCGGGGACGAAGGGCGTGATGGTCGCAAAGCTCGGGCCGCCGAAGCGGAGCGAGGCGTCGAGCGGTCGCAGCGCCCTGACCCAGCGCGCGTAGAGCGCGCCGTAATCTTCGGGCGAGACGAGCTGTCCGTCCGGCTCTTCGCCCAGCTCGATGCCTTCTACGCGGTAGCCGCGGCGGCGCAGAAAGCGGACGAGCGCGGCGGCGTTCTCCGGCGTGTCGTAGAAGACGCCGACGGGAACGAGCGCCGGGAGCCGTTTCGTCAGGCCGTCGCGGAAGACGAGGTCGAGGCCGGGCTGTTCGATCCCCGCGTCAAAG
Source organism: Acidobacteriota bacterium (assembly GCA_030914105.1). Classification (GTDB taxonomy): domain Bacteria; phylum Acidobacteriota; class Blastocatellia; order Pyrinomonadales; family Pyrinomonadaceae; genus QHXN01. The sequence goes on along the minus strand of JALZHC010000232.1, from coordinate 2,824 downwards.
TCCGAAGCCCTGTGCCAGGGGTCTGTCGAGGAGACGTGCATCAGGGTCTGCCCGTCGTGCGTCGCGGAGTGTCGGATGTAATCTTGAAACTTACCGCCCGCGTCGACGAAGCCGAGTCCGATCTCGCGGATGGCGTAGCCGAGCCGGTCTCTCAAGTCCTGCGAACCGGCGGGCGACGCGTGCGAGCTTTCGAGCAGGAGAATCCGCACGTGGCGGACGCTGATAGGCTCGTCCGAAAGGCGCAGGGTTGCGTTGCCGCCCGCACCGTCGTTGACCTCGCCGCGCGGGAACGTGTGCCAGGTGATGTTGTCTTGAGGGTCGAAGGTCAGCTCGTCCGTGAGCGGCTCGTCGGCCAGTGTGTACTCGACGCGGAAGCGTGTGGCGAAGGGCCGCGCCCATTCGAGGCGGAGGGCGTTGACGGGCCTCCTTTCGTCGAGGTCGACGGCGATCCACTGCGGGTGCGCCGAGTCCGGCTCGCCCGTGTAGAAGTGGTCGAGATAGGGGTTACTCTTCCAGAAAGTTTCGGGGTCGCCGTCGTCCAGGCGCGAGTAGCCGTCGTCGTTGGCCTGGTCGGTGGTGTTGCCGCGGCGCGGCAGCCTGTAGCCGTAGCTGACGACGATGGGCGACGCGGCGCTGCTGCTCGAAGTCCAGTAGCCGCGTCGGTTCTTCGCGTCGCTCCAGGTGCCCGAGGAGTTCCAGTGCCACGCATCGCCGCCAAGCTCTGTGCGCAGACGGTAGGTGAGCGGCCCCAATCCTGCGGAGAGCATCTCGCGGACGTTGCGCGGGCTGAGCATGCGCCGCGTGTCGCCGCGCTCGTGGCCGTCAACGCACGCGCCGAGCGCCTCGGCTGGCTTGAAGGTGTTCGCGGGCCTGCCCGGCGTGTAGGCGACGGTGATTGTGCCGCGACCTTCCCGCGCGTCTGTGTTCGTTTGATTGGAGACGGCTGGCGGGAAGGACGTGAGAAGAAGCGCGGCGGCGGCGGCGAAGATGGCAAGGCGCGTGAACTTAAGAATGAGTAAAGGCATCGGCGCGGTCGTCTGAAACACGGTTCTACTCTTCATTATAATTTAGCATAGAGCCGTCACGCCCCAACCGCGGAGGCTTACAGAACCGCGAGCGGAAGCCTCGCGGGTGTGCACTTTAATGAGAGCTTGCCCCGCGGAGCAACGACTCGCTCGCTACCGCTCGCGGTTCTGTACAGGCGCGCGCCACCTGCGCCTTTCGAGTCGGAGTTTGCATCAGACCCACGCTCACGTATAATCCCCGCGTTTTCAAAACTCCCGCAAGCCGCGAAGATGACGAACGGATTTCCGGAGGAGACAATGAGAGTTCGCCTGGCCCCTTTGCTCTTCATCCTGTTTCTCGCGCCGTTGGCTTCCCACGCGCGCTCTTCCGCGCAGGACGGGGCCGCCACGATAGACGTGTCGCGCATTCCCGCCGAGGCGCGCGACGCAAACGGCTTCGTCCCGCAGGGGTGGAAGATCGAAGAGAAGATTGCGGGGGACTTGAACGGCGATGCTGTGCCCGACTACGCGCTGAAGCTCGTGGAGGATAAGCCCGCGAAGACCGCCGAAGACATGCCGAACGAGCGGGGGCGCGCGCTCGTCGTCGTGCTCGCGGGTAAAGACGGCAGGCTCGCGCGCGCCGCCGTCGCCGGCAGGCTGTTGCAATGCACTTCATGCGGCGGCGCGTTCTACGGAGTCGTCGAGGCCCCCGCGAACGTTTCGATAGCCAGGGGCGTGCTCGTCGTCAATCAGGATCACGGCTCGCGCGACGTGACCGAGACGACCTACCGCTTCCGCTACGAGCCTGACACGGGCCGCTTCGCTCTCATCGGCTTCGACCTCAGCGACCACGACCGCCTGACGGGGATAACCGTCACGGAGAGCACAAACTACCTCACGGGCCTGCGCATCACCACGCGCGGCAACGGCGAAAGGGACAGGACTTCGAGGACGCAGGTGCGGCGGGAGAAGATATACCTTGAGCAGGTTGACGGCGGGAAGTTCGAGGGGGACGCCTACGAGCGGCTGCACCTTAACTAAGCCCTGTGCCTGAGCCGCGCCGCGTCCGGGCGGCCCCGGCGCGCCCATTTTTTGCCGGCCCGCGCTTGCCACTTGCGCCCGGCGCGGTTTTCGTTTACTATGCATTCAACCGGGCAGTTGGTGAAACCTCCTGCCCATCGGTTGCTGGGGTGAGGACAGTGACCGAATCAGGAAAGGCATGCCGCTCCCAAAAGCTGGCATGCCTTTCCGCTTTTCTGCCCCGCGGCGAAACCCGCGGGCCTTCTTCCTTGACCGCCGTGGCCGGTTGTTAATAGACTTGCATCCCGCCGACTCAAGTGTTCAAGGGCCTTGAGGCGCACGTCTTCCGGACGATTTTCAGACGAGGAGGTGGGGCGAGGCGCGAAGGGTGGCTGTGCGCCGAACAGGATTCGGGCCGGTCAGCTTCCGTCCTTCATCCCCAGCCAACCCTTCAGTGTGTCCGCCTGCGCGCGCGGCATGCGGCGCGCGTGCGCGGACTAAGCTTATGCCGAGCGTCAGCGTCATCATCCCGACGCACAACCGCCCGCGGCTCCTGCCGCGCGCCGTCGAGAGCGCGCACGCGGCGGGCGAAGACGTGGAGGTCGTCATCGTTGACGACGCCTCGACGGACGAGACCGCCGAGGTCTGCCGGGGGCTTGCGGGCGTCAAATACATCCGGCTCGAACGCAATCAGGGCGTGGCCGGCGCGCGCAACGTCGGGCTGCTGGCGAGCGGCGGCGAGTACGTCGCCTTCCTCGACGACGACGACCTGCGCCTGCCCGGCTCGCTCGACCTTCAGC
>JALZHC010000814.1 GCA_030914105.1 Acidobacteriota bacterium | reverse complement strand
GAGCAGGAGCCAGTAGTCAGTAGACAGGAGCCAGCATAAAGACAACTGCTTCCCTACTGACTACTGACTTCTGGCTACTGCTTTCCCTTCATCCTTCATCCTTCCGCCTTCATCCTTATCTCTCGATGGCGTTGAAGACGAAGGGGAAGGTGCCCCAGGTCTGGCCGCGGTGCTGCGGGCGGAAGCCGAAGAGGATGACGCGACCCTTGCCGAGCGTCGTCTCGACGAGCGCCGCGCGGCCCGCGAGGTACTGCGCGCCGAGCAGCCAGCCCGAGCGCAAGACCTCCTCCTTGCGCCCGGCGTAGCGCGCGACCACATGCGCGCGCGCCGGGTCGGTCACTTCAAAGGCGGCGCTGTTGACGAAGTATGCATCGGTCAGTCGCGTGAGTCCGCGCGCGAGCGGGTGCGAGGTGTCAACCTCGACGCGCAAAATCGAGCCGGGGCAGTAGAAGTCCGAAGGCTTCAAGCCTTCGAGCACGTTCCGGACGGGCAGGCCGAGGCGCTTGATGGCGAAATCGGTTGACTCGTCCCAGCAGACGAGCGTGCCGCCGTCCTCGACGAAGCGGCGCAGGCTCTCGACGCCCGCATCGGTGATGCCGCCCGTCTGCTCCGGCGGCGCTGTTTCCTTCGCACGCCCCTCGACGATCTCACGCAGGCGCATCGAGGGCAACACGATCACGTCGAACTTTGAGCGGAGATTTCCGGCGCGCACGTCCGCGTCGCGCAAAGAAGTGTAGGGCACGTTGAAGGTGTCGAAGAGCCAGCGCGTCCAGCCCTCGTCAATCGAGGCCGTCCAGCTTCGGTAGAGCGCGAGCCGCACACTCTTCCTGACCGGATTCTGAATCGGCGAAACGTCTCTGACGACGGCGACGGCGCGTGCGCGGTCGGCCCACTCCGTCTTCGTCGCGCCGGAGAGCAGGCCGAGGTCGCGCCGCACTTCCGACTCTCCGCGCACCGGCGTCAGACGCCGCTCCGACTCAGGCTCGCGGATGCTTGCGACGGGCAGCGCCTCGACACCCATCTGCATCGGCAGCGTCCAGCCGGCCACGTCGTAGGGGCGTTCGGGCGCGCCGCTGCCGGAAAGGCGGTCGGGGTAAATCTGTCGCTCGAAGAGCGCCTGCACGTCTGTCCGGTAAGGCTGCCGGAGGAAGACGAGGTAGCTGCCCGTCGGCCATTCAGGCGGGGATTGCGGCTCGTCGTTGTAGACGGTGCCGTGCGACGCCATGAGCACGAGGTGAAGCTCCCTGTCCATGCGGAAGACTTCGACGCCCTGCTCGACGAGCAGCGTGACGAGCTTGGCGACCGATTCGTCCCGGCCCTGCCCGGCGGGGATGATATAGGCGAGCACGTCGTCGCGGTTCGTGGGCGGCCAGTCGAGTGCGCGCGCGCCCAGCTCGTAGAAGTTCCGGAGGTAGCGCTCGCGGTACTTCGCGGCGAGCGAGAGAACGGAGCGCGCGGCCGTGAGTTCCATGTCGCGGATGACCGAGGCGTGCCACACGCCGCCGGGCCAGGGGTCTGGGAAGTTCGTCAGGGGGCTTGAGGGGAGCGCCGACGGCAGGCCGCGCGTCGAGTATTTTTGCAACTGCTCGGCGGTGACGCGCGCGGGCGTCATGATGCGCGCGCTCGCCGCTTCGGTCAGGATGCCGACGGAGTTGTGATAGTAGGGCGCGGTGCGGAAGCCTCCGTGCCACCAGGTATCATAAAGCGAGTTGGTGGCGACGCCTTTGAAGCCGGCGGCCTCTTCGTCGGCGGCGATCTTGTGGCCGACGAGTCCGACCTCGCGCAAAAGGAGTGGGGCGATGTTCGGGTTCGGCGGGTCGAAGAAGGGCGGGACGAAGAGGCGCGAGCCGGTCTGGCCCTGCTGGTGTATGTCGTAGACGACTTCGGGGAACCACTCCTTCCAGAAGAGGCGCGTGAAGGCGCGCGTCTCACGGAGGTTAAGCATGAACCAGTCGCGGTTGTCGTCGTGGCCGGCGTAAGGGTGGTAAATCTCCGTCGGGTCTGTTCCCTCCCAGGGGTGGCCGAGCGAGGCGCGGTACCAGTCGGCGACGAGCTGTATGCCGTCGGGGTTGGGTGAAGGGATGAGGATGAGAATGGTGTTGTTCAGAATCTCGACGGTCTCCGCGTCCTTCGCCGCGGCCAGCTCGTAGGCGAGCTGCATGGACATCTGCGAGGCGACGATCTCGGTCGAGTGAATCGAGCAGGAGATGACGACGACCGTCTTGCCTTCGCGCAACAAGCGCTCGCGCTCGTCGGCGGACGCGACGAGGCGCGGGTCTGCGAGGCGTCGCTGGATGTCGCGATATTTGTCGAGGTGGTCTATATTCTCCGGCGCGCTGATGAAGGCGGCGATGAGCGGACGACCTTGCGTTGACTCGCCGACGGTTTGAACCTGCACGCGTCGGCTCGCGCGGTCGAGGCGGTTGAAGTAGTCTGTGATCTGAGTCCAGTCGGCAACCTTCCCGTCCTCGCCCGGCGTGAAGCCGAGCACGGAGCGCGGCGCGGGCGCGGGCGCGACGTTCGGCTCAGGCGCGCCCGCCGGCTG
>JALZHC010000813.1 GCA_030914105.1 Acidobacteriota bacterium | reverse complement strand
AAACAGAACCGCGAGCGGTAGCGAGCGGGTCTGCGATGCTGCGGCGCTTGCGCGCTCCGAAACTGACACTCGCTCGCTATCGCTCGCGGTTCTGTTTCTGGCCGCGGCCGTATCTTTTCCGCCGCCGTGAGTAATCACATTTCAGCAAGGCGAGTCTTGAAGGAGGGCGGGCCGAAGCACTTTGAAGGTGCCCCGTCTCGGATGACGGACGAGAAGCTTCTGCAAAGGGCCGGGCGCGGCGACGAGGCCGCCTTTCTCGCGCTCTACGAGCGCCACCGCGGGGCGGTCTTCCGCTTCGCCTACCGGATGCTCGGCTCGGCGGCGGTCGCCGAGGAGATCACGCACGACTGCTTCCTCTCGCTCGTCCGCCGCCCCGAAGGCTTCGACCCCTCGCGCGCAAGCCTTCGCACCTACCTCTACGCGGCCGCGAGGAACCTCTCGGCCAAGCACCTGCGGCGGCACGGCGGCGAGTTTCCGGTCGCGGAACTCGAAGACGAGCCGGCCACAGCCGAGCGCGAAGGGCCTTTGCGCCGCCTGCTCGACGCGGAGCTGTCCGAGGAGGTGCGAAGGGCCGTGGCCGCTCTGCCGCCTTTGCAGCGCGAGGTCGTCGTGCTCGTCGAGTACGAGGAGCTAACGCTGGCGGAGACGGCGGAGGTCGTCGGCGCGGACGTGGGCACGGTGAAGTCGCGTCTGCACCGCGCGCGTCGGCGTCTGCGGCGCGCGCTCGCGTTCTACTTTAAAAGCGAAGGCGGAGTAGCCTCCGCCGAGATGAAGGCCTGCAAATGAGTGACGAGAAGAGACAGACGCGGCTGCTGCCGTTCCGTTTGCGCCGCCGCCCCGCGCCCGACGCCGAGCGAGATTTCCCCGCCGACGCTGAGCTGCGCGAGCTTCTGCGCGCCTGGGAAGCGCCGCAGGCTTCGGCGCGCTCGCGCGAGCGTCTGCTCGCGGACTTTCGCGCACACGCGCGCCGCGCGCCGCTCTGGCGACGCGCGCTCAGGGCAGAGCTTCGCGTGCCGCTCCCCGTCGCGGCCTGCGCGCTCGTCGCACTGCTCTCGCTGCTCGCCTTCGCCGCGCGCTCAGCGACGCGCACGCAGCAATCGAAGGCGGTCGCGCCGGATGCGGCAAACGTCGGCCCGGCACCAACGTCAGGCGCGGCGCAAACGTCGGACGCGACCGGGACACAAGTGTCGGATGCGGACGGGGCGACGAACGTCAAGGTCGTCGAAGTGCCGGTCGTGCGTGAGCGCGTCGTCACGCGCATCGTCTACGTCGAGAAGAAGGAGCGGCTCGGCGCGCGGCCCGGAGCGGCTCTGGCTGCGGAGAGAGAGCGTCGCGCGCGCGACGGCGAGCAGGCTTCGGGCGCGGCGTCGAGCTACTTCACGCGCGTCGATATGGAAGACTTCCAGCCCGCGGACGAGATGAAGATCAGGATCGTCAGGAAGGGTAAAGGCGATGAGAAGTAAGTTAACCTCCCTCGCGCTCGCCTGCCTCTGCCTCGCGTGCGTCGCCGCGGGCGCGAAGGCCATCGATGCGAACACGAAGGAGAAGGCGGGCGCGAAGGCCGTCGGCGCGAAGGCGAAGGCAGCGGACGTGAGCGCGAACGCGCCGGACGTGAATGCGAAGACGGCGGGCGCGGACGCGGACGTTGCGAAGTCTTCAGACGCGCAGGACGCGAAGTCGCAGCTCATCGTGCCGATGCAGAGCGGCGCGTTCGTCCTCATACGCACGGAGTCCGTGCCGTCCGCGGCGCACGACTCGACGAGCAACCTCGTCGAGTCCGAGGACAAGCCCAACCTCATCCACCGCATCTTCGTGGACTCCAAAAACGAGCTGTTCTTCGGCTACGAGCTTCTGGTCGAGCTGGTGCCTTCGACGCGGCAGTTCCGCGTCACCGTCCGCCCCTTAAGTGAAGAGTACCTGCGCGCCCTGAACGCCCGGCCCGCCTTCCAGAAACGTAGACTCCACCCCAGCTACAACGCCGCCGCCTTCAACTCCGCGCCGCAGCTCATCGGCGACGGCGATACCTTCACACTCGACGTGCTCCGTAGCCCGCGCACCGGCGCGAAGATCGTTGACGTGGTCACGGTCTCTTTGAGCGACCCCGGCCTTCAGGAGCCGGTCAGCGACAGCCCGGCGCGCGACCTGACGCTCGAAGACGTGCCGCTCAAAGTCACCAACTACAAGCTGCGCGTCGGCGGCGAGACCATCTATCGCACGACGAGCGGGTGCGCGGGCGCGCTCGTCTGGTTCGCGCTGCCCGAGCACGGGCGCTTCGTCTTCTCGCTCGTCCCGCGCCCCGGCTTCGACTTCCGAAAGGTCGGCGTCGTTAAGCACAACACGATCTCGTTCGAGTGGGACGGCGTCTCATACGAGTGGGAGTCGGCGCTGCCCGTGGTCGGCACGGGCGGCAACTGGAACCTCTGGGTCTTGCACGACGCGGATTATCAGTTCGACCCCTTCGAGCAGCCCGCGGGCGCAGAAGGGTCGAAGCAGTCGGCCTCGAAGATTGACGACGCGGTGCGGCGCGTCCGCCAGCGGCAGGCGCG
>JALZHC010000812.1 GCA_030914105.1 Acidobacteriota bacterium | reverse complement strand
CCCGGCCAGAGTGCTCGCCGTCTGCCCGCCGGCGCCGCGCCGGTGCTCGACGAGCCAGATCTTGGTGTCGTACTCGGGGTATGCGGGGACGACGACGAGGTGGTCTACGGCGTTGAGGCCGAAGCCGACGGCGTCGAACTCTCTCTCTCTCGGCGGCTTGAAGGGGAATCGCACGCGTTCGTCCTGAAAAACTGCGCGCCGCGTCCGGCGGCAACTGCGTCTGCGAAATGTAGCAACTTCGGCGCGAAAGGTGAAACGCGAAGGCGAAGCGCCCGCGGCGACTGCCGCACGGCGTCGCTCTTAAACTCCGCGCGGCCCTGCTCTCTGACTCCGCGCGGCGGCGTGCCCCGGCTCCGAGCGTCGCGGCGCGTTTTTGGCCCACGCTCGCCCGTGAGCTAAACTGTCTGTAAGGAACAGGCGAGAGAACGTGAGTCCGCTACGTTTCGCATCTCGGACGGGGAGAGGCGTTGACGCTCGAAGAGAAGCTTAAAAATTTGCCCACCGGCCCCGGCGTCTACCTGCACAAGGACGAGGCCGGGAAGATCATCTACGTCGGCAAGGCTAAAAATTTGCGCAACCGCGTGCGCTCTTACTTCCAGTCGGGGCGCGGGCACGACCCGAAGACGCGCGAGCTTGTGCGCCGCATACGCGACCTCGAATTCATCGTCACGGACACAGAGGTCGAGGCGCTCGTCCTTGAGTCGAACCTCATCAAGCAGCACAAGCCGCGCTATAACATCCTGCTCAAGGACGACAAGCAGTACCCGCACCTCAAGCTCACGATTAACGAGGCGTTCCCGCGCGTGATGATTACGCGCCGGATTCAGCGCGACGGCGCGCTCTACTTCGGCCCGTACCTGCCCGCAAGCTTAGCGCGCCGCACGATTGACCTCATCAACCGGACGTTCCAGCTCCGCACCTGCGACATAGAGATTGACGGGCGGCTTCCCCGGCCCTGTCTTGAGTATCACATCAAGCGCTGCCTCGGCCCCTGCGTGCGCGGCCTGTGCACGCCGGACGAATACCATGAGGCCGTGCGCGACGTGCGGATGTTTCTCGAAGGCAAGAACCGCGAGCTGGGCGACGAGTACGAGCGGCGGATGCTGAAGGCTTCGGACGAGATGAGGTTCGAGCTGGCGGCGAAGTACAGGGATTTAAGAAAGACCGTGCTCGCCGTCTCCGAGCAGCAGAAGATGGCGGTCGCGCAAGACCTCGACGTAGACATCTTCGGCTTCCACCGCGAAGGGCCGCGCCTCGCTCTCCAACTCTTCACGATGCGCGAGGGCAAGATCGTGGGCCGTCGGGAGTTCTTCTGGGAAGACCTGGGGGGCGACGACGCGTTCGACGCTTCGGCTTTCTTAAGCGACGTGCTCACGCAGTATTACTCGACCGACTACGTGCCGCGCGAGATTCACGTGCCCGTCGATTTTGAAGACCGCGAGCTTCTGGAAAAAGCCCTGACCGAGCGTAAAGGTAGGCGCGTGCGCATACTTGACCCGCGCCGCGGGCAGAAGCGCGAGATGGTCGAGCTGGTGGAGAAGAACGCGCAGATCGCCTTCGAGCAGCGCTTCCGCGTGCTGAAGCCCGACATGGAGCGCGTGCTTGAAGAGATGCAGGAGGTCTTGGAGCTGCCGCGCTTCCCCGCGCGCATCGAGTCGTTCGACGTGTCGAACATCTCCGGCGCGGAGAACGTCGCCGCGATGGTGGTGTGCGAGAACGGGAAGATGAACCGGCAGGAGTACCGCAAGTTCAAGATCAAGTCGGTCGAGGGCGCGAACGACCCGGCCTCGATGAAGGAGGCCGTCTTCCGCCGTTATCGAAGGCAGCTCGACGAAGGGAACCCCTTACCTGACCTCGTGATGATTGACGGCGGCAAGGCACAGCTCGCGGCGGCGGCGTCGGCGATGCGCGAGTTAGACCTCGAAGCCGTCCCCGTGGTCGGCGTCGTCAAGCCGCCGCGACGCCACAACGAGGTCTCACACCTTTTGATGAAGGGGCGCGAAAGCGACCCCGTCTACCTCGACCCACACTCCGCAGTGCTGCGCCTCATCCAGTTGATCCGCGACGAGACGCACCGCTCGGCAGTTACTTACCATCGCAAGCGGCGCGAGCTGCGCGACTTCACCTCCGAGCTAACGGCCATCCCCGGCGTCGGCGAGCGGCGCAAGAACCGACTGCTCAGAAACCTCGGCTCGATTCAGAAGATCGCCGAGGCCACGCCCGAGGCGCTCGCGCCGTTTGTCGGGCGCAAGACCGCCGAAGAGATCGTCGAACACTTCCGACGACAGCGCGCGCTCGCAGGGGGCGTGCAGGCCGACGCCGGAGCGAGCATCGGGACGGACGGCGGACAGACTCGAACCGCGAGGCCGCGGCGGCGCGGCTCAGCGGTGCGGGCGCAGGGAGCGCGCGACGAGGCCGAGACCGCCCGCCAGAAGGATGAGCATGACGACGGTGTTGAAGAGGCTGGTGGGCTGGAAGTAGATTTGCAGGTTCATCAGGATGCCGACGAAGATGATGACGACGCCGACGAAGGTCAGGAGCCAGCC
>JALZHC010000231.1 GCA_030914105.1 Acidobacteriota bacterium | reverse complement strand
GGTCTGTGGCGCGGCACAGGCCGATGCGCTCAAGCTCGGCGCGGGCCAGAGCGACCAGTTCGTCGTTGGGCAGAGACCAGAGCCGGTCGCCCTTGAAACAGAAATACTCCATGCCGTAACAGTTGAGCGAAGCATCGGGCACCATCTCCGGCGACCAGGACTTGAAGTTCTGAATTCTCCCGACGCGCACGCCGGGGTCGTGGACGTAAATCCAGTTGTCCGTGAACGCGCCGCGGTCTTTGAGCATCAGCGCCACGAGCAGGAAGTCCCTGTACCTGAGCGAGCACGCCGCCGCCATCGCGCGCTCGGAGATGGCCGGCGAGAGCGCGCGGGCGAGCGAGCGGAGCGGAGCGGACGAGATGACGTGGTGCGCGCTAAACTGTCGCTCGTGCCCCTCGGCGTCGCGCGCCGTGACCTGCCAGGTCTTCGCCGACTCGTCCCACGCGCAACGCGTCACACGCCGGCCCATGACTATCTCGCCGCCCATCGCTTCGACCTTCGACGCGCAGGCGTCCCACATCTGCCCCGGCCCCTTGCGCGGGTAGCGGAATGAGTTGATGAGCGTCTTCACGGTGGCCGCGCCGCGCGCACCCCTGCCCGGCAGGAAGGCGTTCTTAATCGCCCCGGCCAGCGACAGACCCTTAATGCGCTGCGCGGCCCAGTCGGCGGAAATCTCGCGGCAGCTCATCCCCCAGACCTTCTCCGTGTAAGTCTTAAAGAAGATGCGGAACAGACGCCGCCCGAACTGTCTGCTCACCCAGTCCTCGAAACTCCGCGGCGCGGGCGCGGGCAGCAGGCGAGCCTTCATGTACGAGGCCAGGCAGAGGAGCGACTCGAAGGGGCCGAGCTTGAAGAAGGCTTCGCCGGCCCGCAGAGGATAAGCGAAGAACTTGCCGCGGTAGTAGATTCGGGACGAGCGCGGGCGCTCCAGCAGGTCGTCGGGCAGAATCTCCGTCCAGAGGTCTTCGATCTCTTTCGACTTGGAGAAGAAGCGGTGGCCGCCGATGTCGAAGTGGAAGCCGTTGTGCTTGACGGTTCGCGAAAGCCCGCCGACGTACTGCGGGTCGGACTCAATCACCGTCACACGCAACGAACCCGCGGCCTTCTTCAGAAGAGTGTAGGCCGCTGTCAGCCCCGCGGGCCCCGCGCCGATGACGACGACTTCCGTGCGTGAAGCGTTATCCGCCCCTGTTCCTGCTTCCATACTGCCTCGTTACAGTTGAAAGCGTCCGCCGGACGGATTCGGTTACAGGGAATTTGTCCGGGCGCTTGAGGCTATGTCCGCGGACGCCCCAACTGCTCGTCAACGTACTCGCACCAGACGTGCAAGAGCATCAGGTGAACTTCCTGCACGTGCGCCGTCACGTCGCTCGGCACGGCGAGGACGTGGTCGGCCTCGCCTCCGACCAGGCCCGCCGCGCCGGTCACGGCCACCGTCGTCGCGCCCTTGCGCCGCGCCGCGTCGAGTCCGCGACGGACGTTCTCCGAGCGCCCGCTCGTCGTGAAGCCGAAGGCCGCGTCGCCGGCCTGTACAAGCGCCTCCGCCTGCCGCTCGAAGAGCGCCTCGTAGCCGAAGTCGTTGGCGATGCAGGTGATGGTGCCTGCGTCGCCCGCGAGGACGACCGCCGGGAAGGGCTGACGCGTCACTCGAAAGCGGCCCAGAAGCTCTCCGACGAAGTGGCTCGCCTGCGCGGCGCTGCCGCCGTTGCCGAACGCGACGACCTTATGGCCGCGCCTCAAAGCCTCGACCAGAAGGCGCGCGACCTCCTCCGCCGGCCCGCGCAGTTGCTCTGCGCTGCGCGCGACCACTTCCCTGTTCGCCGCGAAGTGCTCCGCGAAGAGTCCCGATGTCATAAAGGCGCTCGCCCCCGTTCCACGCCCCAAGATGATTTTTCAGAGCTTGACTCGAACCAGCCGCCGCGGCCCGACCGGCAGCAAATATTCCGGCCTCGTCCTCCACGCCGCGAGCCGCGCGGCGTTTGATTGTAGCCCGGCACTTCGGACAACGAGAAACGGGCGCGGGCCGTCGCGACCGCCGAAGGCCGGCTGCGGCGCGCGTTCGTCAACGTGCCTTCGGACGCGAACGCGGGGCTTTCAAACGTGAAATCGCGCGGCATATAATCCGTGCGGGCGTCGGCGTCAGCACGGCACGGCTCCGACAGTCCGACGCACGCGCTCAAACGTTCGGAGACCGAGTGGCAGAAGAGACCCACGCGCGCACAGACTTCAACGAACAACTCCTCGACGCCAGCCCCGACGGCGTCCTGGTCTTCGACCGCGAGTTCCGCTACACGGCCTGGAACCGCGCGATGGAACGCATCTCCGGCCTCCCTCGCGAGCAGGTTCTGGGCCGCGTCGCCTTCGAGGTCTTCCCCTTTCTCAAAGAGACCGGTGAAGACCGATACTTCCGCGAGGCGCTCGCCGGGCGCGGCGGCGTCTCCGAGTCGCGCACTTACTCCGTGCCGGAGTCGGGCCGTCAGGGCTTCTTCGACGGCCACTACGCGCCGCTCTACGACGACGGCGGGCGTGTGGTCGGCGGCCTCGCAGTCATCCGCGACATCACGGCGCGCAAGCAGGCCGAGGAAGCTCTGCGCGAGAGCGAGGAGAAGTACCGCGGCCTCCTTGAGAACGCCAACGACATCATCTACTCGCACGACCTCCAGGGCAGGTACCTCACCATCAACCGCGCGTGCGCCGAGGTGACGGGCTACACGCGCGAGGAGATTCTCGGCGGCCTCAACATCGCGCAGGTGGTCGTCCCCGAACACCTCCCGCTGGCGAAGAGGATGACGGAGCTGAAGCTGCGCGACCCCTCGCCGACCGTCTACGAGATAGACATCCTCACGAAGGACGGGCGGCGGCTCACGCTCGAAGTGAGCACGCGGATCGCGCGGCGCGAGGGGCGCGAGCCTATCGTCGAGGGCATCGCGCGCGACGTGACCGAGCGACGGCGCGCCGAGGAGGCTCTGCGCCAGAGCGAGGAGCGCTTCGCGCGCGCCTTCGAGTCCAGCCCGCTCGCCCTCACCATCAGCTCGCTGCGGACGGGCCGGCTGCTCGAAGTCAACGAGACCTTCACGCGCCTCTCAGGCTACGCGCGCGAGGAGGCCGTTGGGCGCACGCCTCTGGAGCTGGGGCTGTGGGTCGAAGCCTCCGAGCGCGAGGCGGGGCTGTCGAAGCTCTCGCAGGGCGGGCGCGTGCGCGACTCCGAACAACGCTTCCGCATGAAGGACGGCACGGTGCTCGTCGGGCGCGTCTCGGCGGAGTTGATCGAGATTGGCGGCGAGCCTTGCGTGCTGACGGTCATTCAGGACATCACCGAGCAGAAGCTCGCGGAGGCCGAGCGCGAGCAGCTTCTGGAGCGCGAGAAGGCTCTGCGCGCCAGGGCCGAAGAGGCCAACCGCCTCAAGGACGAGTTCCTCGCCACCGTCTCTCACGAGCTTCGGACGCCCCTGACGGCCATCATCGGCTGGTCGCACATGCTCGAACAAATCCCGCTCGACGAGGAGACGGCACGCCACGCCGTCACAGTCATCCGCCGCAACGCCGAGCAGCAGCGCCAGATCGTCGAAGACATTCTCGACGTGTCGCGCGTCGTCACGGGCCAGCTTCGCATCGAGACGGAGCGCGTCGAGCTTGCGCCCGTCGTGCAGGCCGCGATTGACTCGGTCAGGCCCGCGGCGGAGTCGAAGGGCATACGCCTGCGCGCGGCCTTCGACCCCTGGGCCGTCGTCTCAGGCGACCCGCACCGCCTTCAGCAGATCGCCTGGAACCTTCTGTCGAACGCGGTGAAGTTCACGCCCGCCGGCGGCGAGGTGCGGGTCACGGCCGAGCGCCTGCTCACGCATGTCCGCATCGAGGTGAGCGACACGGGGCAAGGCATTGCGCCGGAGTTTCTGCCCTACGTCTTCGACCGCTTCCGGCAGGCCGACAGCTCGACCACTCGACGCCACGGCGGACTCGGACTCGGCCTCGCAATCGTGCGCCACCTCGTCGAGCTTCACGGCGGCACAGTCCAAGCCTACAGCGCGGGCGAAGGGCGGGGCGCAACCTTCACCGTGCACCTGCCTCTGCCTTCGGACGCGGGGCCGGAGACGCCTGCCGCGCTCGGCAGCGAGGCGCGGGCGCGCGCGTTCGCTGAAGGTTCGGCGAACGCGGGCGAGGCCGGCGCTCAGCCGCCCCCGCCGCTTCTGGGCGTGCGACTTCTTCTGGTGGATGACGACGAGGATACTTTGGAGATGCTGGTGTTGTTTCTGCGTCGCGCCGGGGCGGAGGTGACTGCCGCGACTTCGGCGGTCGTGGCGCTCGACGCGCTGGAGCGGGCGCGGCCTGACGTGATCGTCGCCGACATCGGCATGCCCGAAGTTGACGGCCACGAATTCATCCGCCGCGTGCGCTCGCACGCCGCGGCGCGGGGCGACCAGACGTCCGCCATCGCGCTCACGGCCTACGCGCGCGCCGAAGACCGAGCGCGCGCCCTCAGCTCCGGCTTTCAGGCATACCTATCGAAGCCGGTCGAGCCGCAGGCGCTCGTTGCAGCCATCGTCAACCTCGCCGGTCGCGCCGCGCCGCGCGAGCCTTAAACTCCAACCTCTTTGAGAAGCCCCGAAGGGATTTTTGGAACAGGCTCTTGAAAAGGTTTTCGTTACTCTCTGTCCCGCTTTAGCTCTGTCTTCACGACTACCTTGTGCTTAGCTCGAAGCTGAGGCGCGGGGCCATATCTGGGCCGCTCGCGTAGGCGATAAGGGAGTCGAGCAGTTGCGTCGCGTAAGGGTCGCGCCCGTAGTCGTCGAAGCGGAAGGTCGTCAGTAGCAGTCGGCCCCGCCCGGCGCTCGCCTGCACGGCGAGCGCCTCGTTGCTGTTGAGCCAGCCGTAGGTGATGCCGGAGAGCACGTCGTCGTAGTCCGCGCCCCTGACGCCTTCGATGACGAAGCGCGGCACGGCGCGCTCCGACTCGAAGCCGAGAATCTTCGTGAAGGCGACGCGCGCGAAAGGCGACGGCGCGCGGTCGCGCACCCAGTTGAAGTTTGAAATCCAGTTGCCGTCGAGGTCTGAGCCGGCGCGCGGCGTGATCTTGAGCGGGAAGCTTGCGGGCAGCGCGCCCTTCGAGTCGGCGAGCAGCAGCACGCTCGCGCCTGCGCGCAACTGGCGCTCGACTTCGGCGTCGAGGCCCGAAGCGACGATGAGGGTCGGGCGGTTGAAGGGCGCGAGATCGGTCGCGGGACTTAGAACGTTGTAGCCCGCGGCCTTCAGTTGCTCGGCCTTGAGCTTGAGCAGCCCCTTCGGGTCGTAGAACTTCAGCGCCGTCTGCGTCGCGGGCGAAGGCCGCGGGTAAACAAAAACCTCCTCGCTGTTCTCCGCGACGAGCCGGCCCGCGGCGTCGCGCACTTCGAGCGTGATGCGAAGGCTCCGTGGTCGCGCGACAGTCGGCGCGGCGAACGAGCCGTGCGTCAGCGTCGTGACGCTCGCCGGGGCGACGGGCTGCGCGAGAGGAGCAGCGCCGGAAGGATGAGCCCGGTGGTCGGCAGGGCTATGGCCCGGGGCCCTCTTCGACCGCGAGTCCTTCTCGCTCTGCAAGGTTCGCGCCGATGCGCCGCGCCAGTCCGGGGACCAGCAGGACTATCCCTAATCCCAAGACTAGCCACACCGCCACGACGTACGGGAAGATGTTGAACGGGAAATCCGGCACCGGGTAGACGTTTGCGTAGATCACGTACACCAGAATCACGAGGGCGATCACAGGGACGATAGCCTCCCAGGCGCGCACCCTGCCGCTAAAGAACAGGAACCTGAGGGCGCCCACGTTCGTGACCATGTAGGTAACCAGCATGCTCAACACCCCGATGGTGCCAGGGTAGAAGAAAGCGTTCACCGCGGAGACGCCGCCTATGCGCTGGGCCACGAAGGCAACTATCGCGATCACCATGACGACCGCGAGGGCGTTGGCGGGAGACCCCGTGCGGTCCGACGTCTCGCCCAGGCGGCGCGAGAGAAAGCCGTCGCGGCAGAGGGCGAAAAGCATGCGCGAGCCGGCCGTCGCGGTGCCGAGGGCGCTGGCGAAGGCGCTGACCATCACGCCGAAGTTTATGGCGTCGGCCATGATGGGCCCGACGTAGCTCCTCGAGAGGTCGCCGAGGGGGGAGGATGAGCCCGCGAAGTTCTCCATGCCCTGCTTATCGACCCCGAAGCCCAGAGTTTGGG
>JALZHC010000230.1 GCA_030914105.1 Acidobacteriota bacterium | reverse complement strand
CCTCAGCGCCCGAAGGCGAGACGCCCGAACAAAAGAAGGCACGCCTGCTCGCCGAGCACAAGGCCAGGCTCGCGGCCAAGTCAGCGCCCGCCGCGAGCGGCGAAGGCGCGACAACCGTCACCGACTCGTCCGCGACGACCGTCACAGTCGCCGACTCGTCCCCTTCAGCCGACGCGCACAGACCAGCCGCCGAAGCTCAGGCCGCCACCGGCCAGGCTTCAGCCGCGCCGTTGAGTCCGACCGCCGCGACCGCCTCGCCCGCCGCGGGGGCCGAGACCGTCTCAGACCTCGCCGCGGAAGCCTCGACCGAGAAGACTCCCGGCGCGCCCAGAGACGAGAGGCCGAAGGCCGACCAGCCGACGAGCAAGGCAGCCGAGGCGTCGGGCGCGGCCTCGCCCGCGCCGAAGGCGAAGAAGGGTTCGGGCGGCTTCAAGGTTCCACCGGAGCTTCAGCCCAAACCCGGCGAGACCCTGGAAGAGAAGATCGCACGCCTCAAGCGCATCAACGAAGAGGCCAAGCGCGCCGCCGGCAAGCTCTAACCCACAGGTGATAAAACTACAGTACCGCGAGCGGTAGCGAGCGGGTAGCAGGCCCGCGAGGCAAGACCTCGTCGGAACGCAGACCCGCGAGGCTTCCGCTCGCGGTTCTGTACTGCCGCCTAATCCGTCAACCTCTCAGTCAACCACCGCTACCGAAGCGAGTAGTCATAAAGAAGCGACGTGCGCTCGGCGTTTCGGGCGGGTCTGTTTTGAGCGGCGCTCGGCGTGTGCTTAAATGCTCTCTTAACGCCAGGGGGTGATTCATGCGGCACGAGAACACGCTCGACTTGGGTCAGACGGCGCTTGCCGTCATTGACGTGCAGGAGTCTTTCCGCCAGCCCATACAGGACTTCTCCGAGGTGGCCGCGCGCATCGCACTCGTCACGCACGCCATGCAGATGCTCGGCGTCCCCGTCGTCGTCACGGAACAGTACCCGAAGGGACTTGGACACACGGCCACGGAGATTCGCGCCGTGCTGCCCGAAGGCTTCGCGCCCGTAGAGAAGACGGCCTTCAGCTCCTGCGGCGCGGGCGAGTTCGTCGCGCGCCTCGAAGCGGCGTGCGCGCGCCAGGTCTTGCTCTGCGGCGTCGAGGCGCACGTTTGCGTCAACCAGACGGCACACGACCTCCTCGCGCGCGGCTACCAGGTTCACATCCTCACCGACTGCGTCTCCTCGCGCGCCGAGCAAGACAAGCGGGTCGGCCTCGACAAGATGATGCGCTCCGGCGCGCTCCCCTCCTCAACCGAGATGGCCCTCTTCGAGTTGATGCGCGACGCGCGCCACGAGCAGTTCAAGGCGATTCAGAAACTTATTAAGTAATAAGTGATGAGTGATAAGTGATAAGAAGCCGAGCCCGCTTTTCTCATCACTTATCACTCATCACTTATCACTCATCACTCTTATGGACTTACTCTCGACACTCAACGAGCGGCAGCGCGAGGCCGTCACGGCGACCGAGGGGCCGCTGCTCATCCTCGCCGGCGCAGGCTCAGGCAAGACGCGCGTCATCACGGTGCGCATCGCCTACCTCATCTCCGAAAGAGGCGTGCCGCCGCACAACATCCTCGCCGTCACCTTCACGAACAAGGCCGCGCAGGAGATGCGCGAGCGCGTGTCGAAGCTCATCGGCGGACAGCGGCTTGCGAGCGCGCCGCTCGTCTCGACCTTCCATTCTTTGTGCGTGCGGATGCTCCGGCGCGACATCGAGAAGCTCGAAGAGGGCTACACGCGCTCCTTCACGATCTACGACCAGGACGACTCCGTGCGAGTGGTCAAAGCCTGCATCAAAGACCTCGGCTACGACGACCAGCGCCTCGCCGCGCGCCAGACTCAAGGGGCGATCAGCCACGCCAAGAACTCCGGCCTCGATGCCGACTCGTACGCCGCGCGCGTCGAGTCGCACGACGAGAAGCGCGCGGCCATCGCGCGCGTCTTCCGCCTCTACGAAGAGCGGCTCGTCAACAACAACGCGCTCGACTTCGACGACCTGCTCATCAAGGCCGTCCGGCTGCTCAGGAAGAGCGAAGACGTGCGCGCCCACTACAACGAGCGCTTCCGCTACATCCTCGTTGACGAGTACCAGGACACGAACGCGCTCCAGTTCGCGCTCATCAACTTCCTCACCCAGCGGCAGCAGAACATCTGCGTCGTCGGCGACGAAAGTCAGTCAATCTACCGCTGGCGCGGAGCCGACATCTCGAACATCCTCAACTTCGAGCAGCACTACCCGGACGCGAAGGTCATCAAGCTCGAACAGAACTACCGCTCCACTCAAACCATCCTCGACGCCGCCGACGCCGTCATCAAGCACAACACCGAGCGCAAGGACAAGACGCTCTGGACAGCCAACCCCGCCGGCTCGCCCGTCCGCTATTATCAGGCGATGGACGCGGAGGGCGAGGCGCGCTTCGTCGCCGCCAAGATCGAAGAGCACCGCCGCGCAGACCCCAAGCTTCGCGCCGCCGTCCTCTACCGAACCAACGCACAGTCGCGCCTCTTTGAAGAAGCACTGCGGCGCGCAGGGCTGCCTTACAACATCGTCGGCGGCTTCTCCTTCTACGAGCGCGCAGAGGTGCGCGACATCGTCTCGTATCTGAAGCTCGCCTTAAACCCGCACGACTCGGTCGCGCTCCTGCGCGTCATCAACACGCCGCCGCGGGGCCTCGGCAAGCAGACGCTCGACGAGTTGGAGCGCCGCGCCAAAGACTACGGCGTCTCGCTCTGGGAGGCCATCGGCATCATCACGAACCAGCCCGAAGGCTTCAGCCCGCGCGCCGTCGCGGCGCTCAAAAATTTTCAGTCAATCATCGAGGGCCTGGTCGCGCGCGCGCAGAAGGAGACGGCCTCCGAGGTCGTCAAGGCGGCCATCCTCGACACTACTTACGCCGACGCGCTCAAGGCCGAGAATACCGAAGAGGCCGAAGGACGGCTCGAAAACTTGCAGGAACTCGTGAATGCCGCCGTTGACTACGACGCCGAAGAGGGCGGCGGCCTGCGCGACTTCATTGACGCCGCCGCGCTCGTCTCCGACGCAGACCAGTACCGCGGGGACGCGCCCGTCACGCTGATGACGATGCACTCGGCCAAAGGGCTTGAGTTCCCTCTCGTCTTCATCGTCGGCATGGAGGACGGTTTGTTTCCGCACGCGCGCGCCGCCGCCGACCGCGCCGAGTTGGAAGAAGAGCGCCGCCTCGCCTACGTCGCCATCACGCGCGCCGAGCGCTTCCTCTACGTCACGCACGCGATGCGCCGACGCGTCTACGGCGAGGAGTTGGCGAGCGAGCCTTCGCAGTTCTTAAACGAGATGCCGCTCGAGCTGTTGGAAGACCTCTCGCGCGGCGCGTCGTGGCTCTCGTTCGCGCGCGGCTCGTCGGCCACAGAGGCGCGCCACGCGGCGAAGGTCTTGCGCGGCGACACGTCGCGTCAGGAGCGGCGCTACGGCGGCAAGACCTACGACAGCGTCGACTCCATCGCCGAGTTCTTCCGCCAGCGCGGCGAGCAGATCAACCGCAACGCCGCCGCCGCCAAGCAGGCCGCGCAGCCGAAGGCTCAAACTCAGCCGCCGCCGCCCGCGCGCCCCAACGCGACCACACGCGGCACGCCCGCGCGCGGGGCCTCCACACCGACGCCTTCATCCTCAACCGGCGCGGGCTTCGTGCCCGGCACGCACGTCCGCCATCCCAAGTACGGGCGCGGCCTCGTGCTCCGACGCGAAGGCACGGGCGACTCCGCCAAACTCCTCGTCAGCTTCCCCGGCTTCGGCCAGAAGAAGCTCGTCGAGAAATACGCGGGGCTTGAGAAGGCATGAGGGGAGTAGACAGTAGACAGTAGCCAGAATCCAGTAGACGCTTCGCGCCGCGTGCATCGGCACTGACATCGGGGCTGCTCGGTTAAGTGGTTTCTTCTACTGTCTACTGTCTACTGTCTACTGAGTCATGACTAACGACGAGATCGCGCGGAGGTTCGAGAGGTTGGCGCTGCTGTTGGAGATTCGCGGCGACGACAAGTTCCGCGTGCGCTCGTACCGTAATGCGGCGGAGATGATCGAGACGTGGCCGACGCCCGTCGCGGCGATAGCGCGCGAGGAGGGCTTGAAGGGGTTGCAGACGATTCCGGGCGTGGGCAAGGCCATCAGCGGGAAGATCGTGGAGATGCTGGAGCGCGGGACGTTCGAGGCCTGGGAGCGTCTGACGGCGGAGACACCGGAGACTGTCCTCGACCTGCTCACGGTCGAGGGCGTCGGCGCGAAGACCGCGGCGGTGCTCTACCAGCAGTTCAAAATCTCTTCGCTCGAAGACCTGCGCAGGTTCGTCGAGGGCGGCGGGCTTGAGCTTTTGGACGGCGTGGGCGAGAAGACGGCGGAGAGGATCAAGCGGAGCCTCGACCGGCGCTCGTAGCAGCCGCGCCGTCGGAGTGAACGTGCCGCCGGAGTGAGCGCGCAGGGTAAGTTGAAGCGCGCCGAGTCGGGCGGAGTGAAGGCGGGCGGGTGCGTCGGCAGAGTCTGAGGGGAAGCGGGCCGTAGAACTGTTCGTACTGCTGCCCCGTGCCGATGTCGGCTCTTCAGCGTTTCTTCGCGCCGCGCCCGCCGCCGTTGCCCCCCATGTTCATGTGCTTCCTCGCGTCGAAGCGATGACGCCCGCGGTTCTTCACCTTCTTGCTGCCCCAGACCGTAATCGAGCCGCGCTTGGCCTCGTACACGTCGGCGTAGCAGCCGGGCAAGACCTGGAACGGCGCTTCGATGAGGCCGAGGTGGTCGAACCTGCGCGAGCGGGCCGGCCAATTGTCCTCGAACCACTCCGGGTAGACGAAGTTGCAGACCTCGACGCCGTTGATCTTGTAGTGCTGACACTGGACTGCGTCGCAGACCTCGTAGAAGTAGATGCGCTGCGGGCGACCGACGCCCGCGGAGCGGTTCGCGTAGAGGTTGCAGGCCGGGTCAACGATCATCTCCAGAACCTCGTGCGAGAGCGTGACGCTGATGTTGCCGTCCTTCGCGATATCGTCCTTGGCGAAGATGCTCGTCACGGGGTAGCCGTTGGGCGAGTAGTGGTAGCCGAGGTAGTCCTCGTCGTCCTTACTCCTCGCCTTGTCGTAGACGTTGATCTGGTAGGCGTGGCGCGGCGCGCGTCCGTCGGCGAGGACGAGCTGCGCGCCGACGCCCCAGACGGGCCGGAAGTGCTCCGTCACCTGCCGCTGGACGGCGGGGATCATCCTGGCGAGGTCTTCGTCTTTGACGACTCCCCTCGACTCGTTTCTGACGTAGATGAGCGGGTCTGTTCGGGATGGCATAGGCTGTTCTCCTGTGGCTTGAGGACTCCGGCTTGACGGTTGACCCGCGCAGTATATCCGTTACCGGCGGGGAATCAAGCGTTTTTCTGTAACGGGTCGCCTTCAAGTGCGGCACGGCCTCCGCCGGACGGACGCAGCTCTGGCCGCACATCGCTCCTCAAGCATTGATGCGGTTCCGGGGCGAAACATTTCAAGCGGCGGGCGGAAAAGAAGGGTCAGGGATTAGAGGTTGGAGATTAGGGGTTGTGGGTTGGTAGTTGAGCTGTCGTCGCATTGAGCGTTCAAGACGCGACGACAGCTTTTCACTAACCCCTAATCCTCTCTTTACTACTGCCGCTCGCGCTTGACGATGACGAGCGTGATGTCGTCAACGGGCGGTGTGCCTTGCGCGAACTTTGAGAGTGCGGCCTCGATCTGGTCGCGGATGCCGGAGGCCGTGCGTTCGAGATTCTGCGTGACGGCCTCTTGCAGGCGCAGCGTGCCGAACTCCTCGCCCTGCGGGTTGGTCTGCTCGGTCACGCCGTCGGAGTATGTGACGAGCACGTCGCCGGGCCGGAGCTGAGTGCGCCCCTCGCGGTAGTCGCCGTCGGGCATGATGCCTAAGGGGAGGCCGCCCGAGCCGAGCTGCTCGACTGTGCCCGCGGCGTGCGCGATGAGCGGCGGGTTGTGGCCGGCGTTGATGAAGGAGAGCGAGCCGGTCAGCGGGTCAAGCTCGGCGTAGAAGAGCGTGACGAAGCGGTTGGCCGGCGTGTTATCGGCCAAGTAGCGGTTGACCGCGCCGATGGTCTCCGTGATCGGGCGGCACAAGGCGACCTGCGCGTGCACAGCCGCGTGCAAACTCGACATCAGCAGCGCCGCCGAAGTCCCCTTCCCCGAC
>JALZHC010000811.1 GCA_030914105.1 Acidobacteriota bacterium | reverse complement strand
TCGCCGCCGAGGTCAGACAGGAACTCGAAGCGCAGGGCGCGCACTTCCTCTCGCAGACGGAGGCCGACCAGCTCACTAAAGTCGTCGCCACGCCGCAGCGCGCTCTGAACCCGCAGATCGTCGGCAAGTCGGTTGAAGTGATTGCGAAGATGGCGGGCATCACGATACCGCAGGGCACGCGCTGTCTGGTCGCCGAAGTCGGCGGCGTGGGCCGAGAGCATCCGCTCTCGATGGAGAAGCTCTCGCCTATCCTCGCCTTCTACGTCGAGGACGGGCTGGAGCGCGGCGCGGCGCGCTGCTTTGAAGTGCTGAGTTACGGCGGCATGGGCCACACCGCGGGCATCCACACGCGCTCGCGCGAGAAGGCTGCGGCTTTCGGCACGGAGATGCCGGCCTCGCGCGTCGTCGTCAATACTCCGACGACGCACGGCGCAATCGGCTTCTCGACAGCATTACCTCCGTCAATGACTCTCGGCTGCGGCTCTTGGGGCGGCAACGTCACCTCCGACAATATCTCGCCGTGGCACCTGATGGACATCAAGCGCGTCGCCTTCGAGACGCGGCCCGTGCCGAGCAAGCGGCCCGCCGCTTCGGCACGCGGCGACGCGGCGCCGCGCGGACTCGGGGCACACGCCGCCCCGTCACCCCGTCACCCCATCACCCCGTCTCCCGCGGCGGGCGGCGTCAGCCGCGACGAGATCGCGAGGATCGTTGACCGCTTCCTGAGCGGGCGTCCGTCCGGCGGCGCGGCGACGCAAGGGGGCGCGCAGCCGCTGCCCGTAGCACACCCGCATTCCGTCGTCCAGGCGGGCGTGGACATCGAGCCGCAGCGCGTCGCGCACTCCGGCGGCGCGGCCCCGCACCCGGAAGCCGCGCCGACCGCGCAGGGCAACGGCGGCGGCAACGGCTCTCAACAGAAAGCCGTTCCCGATGGGCAGGCGACAAGTGAAGGCGGCGGCCCCGCGTCCGCCTCGAAGGCGTCCGAGTCTCAGCGGCCCGCGCCATCGGCGGGTGCTCAGGCCAACGGCCACAAGGCCGTGGACTTCGTCTGCGAGGACGACGTGCGCCGCGCCATCCAGAAGGGCGAGAAGATATACACGAACGCGCGCACCATCATCACCCCCGCCGCGCGCGACATGGGCGAGGCCGCGGAGGTCTTTGCTAAAGCTTAGTAGCCAGTAGCCAGTAGCCAGCAGTCAGTAGGCTCCGCACGGCGGGCGTTAACGCTGACATCGCTGGCTCTCGCAGGTGAAGGCTTTTCTACTGGCTACTGACTACTGACTACTGTCTACTTTTATGTTTCTCGGCAAAGTAGTCGGCACGGTCTGGTCAACGAAGAAGACGCCCGACCTGGAGGGCGTCCGTTTTTTGATCGTCCACCCGATTGACCTGGACAAGGAGCCGACACGCAACATCGTCGTCGTCGCCGACCGGCTGGGCGCTGGCATCGGCGAGGTCGTAATGTGCGCCTACGGCAAGGCCGCGCGCACGGCCATCGGCAATCAGGACATGGCAATCGAGGCCGCGGTCGTCGGCATCATTGACCGCGTGGACGTGCAGGAACAGGACGCGCGCTCCGACGAGCTTATCGAATCGGCCCGCGAGCTGCGCGGGAGAGACAACGGGAAGTAGACAGCAGCCAGTAGCCAGAATCCAGTAGACGCTCCGCGTTTCGGGCGTCCGCGCTGATAATGCGGCTGCTCGGCCATGCAGGTTCTTCTACCGGCTACTGTCTACTGGCTTCTGACTACTGCTTCCATGGCTAACGAGGAGCTGATCTACAGGATCACGCGAGCGGTCTACGGGCGTCTGGGCGAGGGCGCGGACGAGCGGACGGTCGAGGCGCTGGTAATGGATGTGTACCGCGCCATCGAGCCGTTTGCAGGCGCGGAAGGGGGCGCGCGCATCGGGCCGTCGGCGGGCGGCGAGGGGCGGGCCGACCGGCTCATCATCTCTGTGTTCGGCGTGGATCATCCGGGCATCGTGGCCGGCGTCTCGCAGGTTCTGGCCGAGGTGCGTTGCAGCATCGTGGACATCAACCAGACGGTCGTCTCCGGCAAATTCGCGATGGTCATCGTCGCCGACATCTCGCAGGCGCAGGAGTCGGCGGCGGCGCTCAAAGACCGCTTCCGCAAAGAGGGCGAGCGCCTGGGCGTCCGCGTCTACGCACAGCGCGAAGACCTCTTCAACGCGATGCACAGGATTTGAACTATGAACGCGGAACGCGGAACGATGAACTGAAAAGCAGCTTGTCTTCAGTTCATCGTTCCGCGTTCAGACTTCATCGTTTCTATGTCGCTTCCTGAAATCTCGCGCAGATGTCTGTCGTGCGGCGCGGCTGTGCGTGCGGGCGCGCGCTTCTGCCCGCACTGCGGGCAGCCTGCGAATGCAGAGGACGCGCGGGCGGGCGGGGCTGAGGCGGGGCAGCGTGCGCTTGAGCGTGCGGATGCGGAAGCGCCCGCGACTCGTGACGCGAAAGCGCCGACGGCGAGCGACGGCGCAGCGCCGACGACGCGCGACATCGAAGTGCCGCGCGCATCGGAGCCGAGC
>JALZHC010000810.1 GCA_030914105.1 Acidobacteriota bacterium | reverse complement strand
CGATGTTGATGTTCATCGTCGAAGCGCCGACGTTTAAGAGCGCGACGACGAGGCTGTCGGGCGGCTCGTAGTTCAGCTCGTAGCAGTTCTGGAGGGCGAAGGCGTCAACGTCGATGACGGTGGGCTGCTTGCCGGCGAGCTGGATGACCTGCTTGATGTTGGCGACGAACTCGCGCTTGCACGCGGCCATCAGCACGTTGAAGGAGTCGGCGCTGGAGCCGACGACCTGATAGTCGAGGCTCACGTCGGAAATCTCGAACGGGATGTGCTCTTCGGCGTGCCAGTCGATTGACTCTTCCAGCTCCTCGCGCGTCATCTGCGGGACGACGATGTTCTTGACGATGACGGAGCTGCCGGAAACCCCGGCGGCCACGCGGTCGGTCTTGAACTGGTGGCTGTTGAAGAGGCCGGCGATGACGCCGGAGACGCCGTTCATCTCCATGATCTGTCCGTCCACGACCGTGTCGGGCTGGAGTCCCTCGAAGCCGAGGTTGACGAGCGAGAGCGCGCCCATCTTGCCTTGCAGCTCGACGGCCTTCACCGAGCTTGAGCCGATGTCGAGGCCGACCAGTCCCTTCTTACCGAGCTTTTTTCTGAACATAAAATCTATCCGTTCCTGGAGGGGTTAAGCTGTCGTCTGCGGTGGAGTCGGCGGAGGCGCGCGCGCGCGCGCAAGACCCTCGCGTGCGTCGTGCGCGAAGGCGGCGTGTTGGTGTTCATCTCGGAGTTCATCTTTCGCGGGGCTGGCTCGCGGAGCTGGCCTGGCAGCGTCGGCGACCAAGGGGTTCGCCTGAGGAGGGTGTTTAGGCTGAAGCGTGCGCTGACGTTTGAGACTTCCGAGGGAAGGAAGATGCCGCCGCGCGTCTCGTGTGCGCGTCGGGCCGGAGTGACTCCGCTGCGGCTCAAGTGATTCTCCCCTTCGGCAACCCGGCTGAGTCGTGGCTCTCCTGGTGAACCCGACCCCCGTGGCTTTGCGGCCCACGCTCGCGCGTGGTGTGCCTTTGTCGGTTGAGTTTCAAAGGACTCGGCGCGCCGGCTTCCCACACGCTTGCGGCTTTCGGACGCGCGCCCGTCGAAGAAGTGGCCGTGGTCTCAAGCTCTCTTGATAGAGCGAGGCGTGCCACGACCGCCACTGAAAAATATAAATCACCGCGATGGCCCCTGTCAATCACTATTTTACGGCGTTTAACTCTCATCTTTTTCAGCTATTTAGGCGGCTTTCTGGATTGCTCTCAGCCGGTTTCCAGGAATCCGGAGGCGCATGCGGGAGGAATTGGGGCCGAGCCTTGAGGCGAGTCGCCGCGTGCTTTGCGGCAGTTCTTCGAGGCCGGACAGAGCGCGGCACGAGCGCCGTTTCACACGCCTGCGCCCGGCTTTTCGATTGCCTCTGTCCAACTTTTCGATTGCCTCTGTCCGACCTTTCGCGCGCCTTCGCACGGCCTGAAGCCTCCTTGCTTCGCGCTTCGGGCGGCGGTTAGGATGGCGCGTATGCTGATTGTCCGCCGCGTCCTGATCGCCGTCTTCGTGCTCGCCGCGGCAGTTTTCGCGTGGCTCTGGTGGACGCGGCCCGGGAAGGTTGACATGGCCGCATACGTGCCCGCCGACTCAATCGTCTACTTCGAGGCCGGGAGCCTCAAGGAGATCACGAACGCCGTCACCTCGACCGACGACTGGCGCGAGCTTGCGCCGCCGGCGGGCGCGCAGGCCGACGCGGGCCGGCGCGGATGGCTGACTGACCTCCTCTCCTTCACGGGCGCTGGGCCGAGCGACGCGGTCGTGCTCGCGCGCGCGCAAGTCGCCGTCGCGGTGCTCGGCTTCGACGCGGCGGAGGAGTCGGGCGAGACGCTCAAGTACACGCCGCGCGCGGCGCTCGTCGCTGAGACGCAGACGAGCGAGTGGCGCGTGAAGTCGGCAGTCGAGAAGTTGGTCGGCGACTTCGCGCGGAGGTCGCTGGGCGCGTCGGGCTTCGAGCGGAAGGAGGTTGAGGGCGCGACCTTCTACGTCTGGAGCGCGCCGTCGGGCGAGCGCAAGAGGGTCGTCGCGGCTGTGAGCGAGAGCGTGGCCGTCGTCGGCAACGACGAGGGGGCTGTGCGCGCGTGCCTGGACGTGAGGCGCGGCGCGCGACCGAGCCTCGCGTCGAACGAGGAGTTGAAGGAGATGCGCGCGCGCCTTCGCGCCGACACGGCGCTGGCCTTCGGGTTCGCGCCGCAGGGAAGCGCGGCGAAGGTCGTCGAGGTCTTCGCGCCGGCCTTCGTCGGCGGCATCTCGCAGAAGGCGAACGTCCAGAGCGTTCTGGCGACGGTGCTGCCGCAGCTCATCAACCAGACCATCGGCAGCGCCGGCTGGAGCGCACGCGTCGCGGGCGGTCGAATCGAGGACGACTACTTCCTCTCGCTCCCAGGCCAGATGTCCGAGCGTCTGCGCGCGCCGCTCGCGCAGGGCGGGGCCGCGGACTTCAACTCACAGACGGGGGCCGCAGACTTCCTCCCGCCCGACGCCCATCAGTTTTCGCTCTACAACTTCCGCGACCCTTTAGCGGCATGGCGCGGCCTGGATG
>JALZHC010000809.1 GCA_030914105.1 Acidobacteriota bacterium | reverse complement strand
CGAGCGCGCCGTGGCCGTGCCGTCGGCGCGGATGACGAGTTCGCTCTCGCCGCTGTCGGTCGTGCCGCGGAACGTGCCGCGCACCCAGCGCGGGACGCGCGCGTTGTCGTCGTCGTCATCATCTCTGCCGCCGCCCGAGCCGCTCCGGAAGACCTCCGAGCGCGTGCCGTAGGCGGCGCGCATCCCCTCGTCCGCGCGGCTCACGTCCCACTCGTTGGAACTGTTGAAGCGTATCTTCCCGTTCTCGTACCTGCCCTCTTCGCGCGAGCCGTCCCTGTAGAGGGCGGAGACCTGGCCGTCGCTCCCGACCGTCAGGGAGACGCGCCGCTGGTTCGAGGGGCTGCGCCCCTGCCACGAGCCGACGAGCCAGCGCGGGACGCGCCGGTTGTCCCAGCCGCCGCCGCCCCCGCCGCCGCCGCGCGTCCAGTCGTAGGTGACGCGCTCGATGTTCCCGTTGCGGTGGTTGACGGTCGCCTCGTAGGTGAAGGCGCGCGCGTCCGAGCCGCCCGGCGCGTGCCGCCCCGCGCCGCGCACGCCCGTCTGCCGGTCAGAGATGCGCCAAGTCTGCGTGCGCGACTGGTCGAAGGTGATGTCCTCCCACGTCCCGCCGCGCTCCTGTAGAATCTTCCCGCTCACGCCGATCTGCGCGCGCTCGATGGCGTAACGCGTCTGCTTGTCATCCTGCGCCCGCGCCGGCGCGACCGCCGCCACCGCCAGCAGCACCGCGACGCCCAGGAGCGTCCGGCGACTCCACACGTTGTACATTTGAATCTCCTCCTCGGTCATACCTGTCCGCGGATGTTTGCGGGGAGAAGCCTCGGCGGCGCGAAGGAGCGTGCGCCGCTCTGCGCGTACGATGAGGGCCGCCCCGCGGCGGGATGGCCGTTTCAAACCTTCGGGCCTTTTAGGACGCGGCGGCCTCTTCGGCGGTGATGATGCGCAGGCGGGGCGAGTCCTGGAGGACGCGCGTGCCGGGCGGGACGGAGTGCGTGAGCCAGACGTTGCCGCCGATGACGGAGCCGCGGCCGATGACGGTGTCGCCGCCGAGGATGGTCGCGCCCGCGTAGATGACCACGTCGTCCTCGATGGTCGGGTGGCGCTTGGTGTGGCGGACGAGCTGGCCGTCGGCGTCCTTGTCGAAGGAGAACGCACCGATGGTGACGCCCTGGTAGAGCTTAACGTTGTTGCCGATGACGGCGGTGCCGCCGACGACGACGCCCGTGCCGTGGTCTATGAAGAAGCTCGAACCGATCTGCGTGCCGGGGTGGATGTCGATGCCTGTGCGCGCGTGCGCGTGCTCGGTCATGATGCGCGGGATGAGCGGGACGCCGAGGATGTGAAGCTCGTGCGCCAGCCGATAGACCGTGACGGCGTAGAGGCCGGGGTAGCTGAAGATGATCTCGTCGTAGCAGACCGCCGCCGGGTCGCCCTCATAGGCTGCCTTCACGTCGGAGGCCAGCGTCTCGCGCACTTGGGGCAGGCGCGAGATGAACTCCTCGGCGCACTCGGTCGCCTGCCGCTCGGTGACGGGGCAGGCGTCGTCGAGGCGCTGGCCGTGGTTGATGGCGCGGCTGATCTGCTCGGTCAAAGACTCGTAGAGCCAGGCCATGCGCGACTCGACGTGCAGGCGGAGGCTCGCGCCCGTCAGTCCTTGCGCGCCGGTGTAGCCGGGGAAGAGAAGCTCCTGAAGCGCGTCGAGCACGCGCACGGCCTCTGTGCGCGAGGGCAGCGGCCTTCGGTCGAGGTGGTGAATCTTCACGCCGTCGCCCGTGTACGACTCGGCGAGCGCGTCGGCGGCGCGGCTGACTTTCTCGTTCATAGAACAGTAGTCAATAGTCAGGAGTCAGTAGTAAAGCCATCTCCATCGGAGACTCACGATGTCGATGTTTAGGCCCGAAGTGCGGAGCCTACTGGCTATTGACTACTGGCTCCTGACTACTTATTCAATCTCAATCCCGCGCTCCTGCGCGATGCCGCGGGCCTTCATGATGATGTCGTCGTCGGGCGGTTCCGACCCGTTCATCCAGCCCTCGACCTCTTCGACGGGGCGGCCCAGGGCGACGGAGAGCTTCTGGTCGTCCGACTCAAAGCCCTCGTCGCGAAGCCGCCGTAGGAGCGCGAGGCCGGCGGACGTGTCCGTGCCGCGGTCGTCGAGCGGGTTGTCGTTGCGGTTCTCAAGCTCGTTTTTCGCTTCAGCCATTGGTCGCCCCCTGTTGTTGATCGCCCGCGGTCGCCTGATACCCCAGGTCTTGAATCTTCTTGACGAGCGTGGCGGGCTGCACGGTGTTCTCGTCAAAGTTGACGACCGCCGTCTTGCCGCCGAACGTCACGTCGGCCTGGCGCACGCCCGCCGTCTCTTCGAGAGTCTCCTTGATGAGCGCGGCGCACGACTCGCAGTGCATCCCGTCAATATGAAACTCGGCCTTCATCAGTCCCTCCCTGAAAGCGCCGCGCCCGCCTGAACAGACGGTTTCGCTTAACGCACGGCGCGGACTCAAATTTTGCCTTACTCTCGTTGCCGCGTATTATAACCCACGACGCGCGCGCGAGGCCACGCG
>JALZHC010000229.1 GCA_030914105.1 Acidobacteriota bacterium | reverse complement strand
CCGTAAGACCAGCCGCGCGAGGAGCGGTGCACCCAGTTGATCATGTTGTAGCGCACGTCCATCGGGTCGGCATCGGCAGGAAGGATTTTCACCTGGAAGGCGTTGCGGAAGCCCGCGGCCTCGAAGGCCGCCGCCCACCACGAAGCGCCCTCGACGAGCGCGCTGCGGATTGGTTCGGGCGTGCCGTTGTCCACGTAGTAGACGATCGGCTTGACGGGTTCGGAGACCGCAGCCGCGGGCTCTTTCTTCTGGAGACGGTGGCGCGTAATCCAGCGCTTCTCCAAAGGCTCGGTGAAGGGCGAGGCGTAGTCGTAGAACTCGACGGCGAAGACGCCGACGCGCGGGTCGAGGCGTCGCGGCGTGTAATTGCTGTCAGGAAGCTCGACGAGCGAGTGGTGCTCGCGCACGGTTAATGATTGCGGCGAGGGAGTCGTGTCGCGCACGAGCGGGCCGGCCTGCCCCTCGGTCGTGAAGGTGAGAGTGGCCTCGACCTCTGTGTTCTTCGGGAAGGCTTTCGTGTGCGGGAGGTAGACGGCGCTGCGCGAGTCGTCGAGGCGGTACTGGCCCTGGTTCGACTCGCGCAGGCGTTCGGCGACGCCGTGCGCGTCGCGCAGGAAGAACGCGGTCGCGTCGACGAGTACGCGCGCGCCCTCGGCGGCCTCGACATGGAAGCCCCACAGCACCGAGCGCGCGAACGACTCCTCGACGGCGCGGCGCTCCGCCTCGTCCGTGGTGATGGCGCGGAAGCGGTAGTTGCCTTCGACCAGCAGAACCTTCGGCCCCACGCGCTCGAAGTGTACGACGTGCGTGTCGCCGAGCTGCCCGCGGTCGAGGCCCAGAGGGTTCGAGCCGACGCCGGTTGGCAGAGAGACTTGATAAAGAAATTCCGTGTCGAAGCGCGGGATTTCCAGCAGGAGCTTGCCCTCTTCCGCGCTCCAGTACAGGGGGAAGTAGCCGTCGAGCTTTTGCAGACCGCGCGTCAACGTGGAGAAGGATTTGGCCTGCGCCTTCTCCTGCGCCGTTGTTGACGAGAGCGCGATAAGTGCGATGAAGAATGAGAGAAGTAAACGTCGCATGAGATTTCCCTCAAATCAAACCAGCATGTCTCTACGCCGGGGGCGCGGGCATTCTGCGCGCCTTGAGCGCGCTCGCGTGTGGTGCGCATGCACCTTGGTTTTGCGTCCGCTACAAAGCGAGCGGCGGAAGGCCAGCCGCGAGGAGCCGCAAGTTGAGCGCCTGTACGTCTCTGCTCTTCAATTCATTCCAGCCCGATATGAGCGCGCGGAGCTTCTGCTGAAGGTCTGCGGCGGCGGCGACTCCTTGCGTGGTCGGCGCGGCGTCGGCCTGTTGCAGCACGTCGAGGAGCGTGGCGAGCGACGAGTGAAGCTGCGAGAGGCCCGGCTGCTCTGAGGCTGCGGGGCCGCCCGTGCCGCGTGGCCCGCCTTCGCCTTCGAGCGCCGCCGCCTTCTTGTCGAGCGCGGCCAGCGCATCGGCCAAAGCAGGCGCGATGCCTGCGCGCGCTCGGAGGTCTTTAATCTGCGCGCGTAAGTGTCCGAGTTGTTCGAGCGCGTCGAAGCTCTCGGTCATCCCTTCGGCGGTCTGCAACGAGAGCCGGAACTGCTGTTCGAGTCCGGGCCGGGGAGTCTTAACGCGCGGGTCTATGACGACCGTGAGCGGGCGCGTGAAAGTGCGGCCCGCGGCGTTGAGCTTGACGGTGTAGTCGCCGGGCAGAACCACGGGGCCGAGCGGGTAGTGCGGCGTGTCCATGTAGTTCGCGGAGATCGGGTATTCGTGGTTGCGCGCCTTCGGCTCCGGGTAGTGCAAGTCCCAGACGAAGCGCTGCATGCCGGCCTTCGCCGAAACGGTGCGCGGCGGGCGAACCCAGTAGAGCGGGACGTTGATCTCCTTCTCGTTGACAGGCTCCGGCTTGTCCGCGGACGAGAAGCGGCGGACGAGGCGGCCTGCGCGGTCGTAGATTTCGAGCGTGACGGGCGTCTGTGAGTCCGACTTCAGATAGTAGTTGATGATCGCGCCGTCGGGCGGGTTCTGTCCCGCCGGCTCTTCGGGCGGCAGAGGCGTGTCGGTGTTGACGTTGCGCTGGACGCGGTAGGCCGTCTCAGGCTGAAAGAGGAAGGCGTCTGAGGCGGCGACCTCGGCGCTTATCTGGCGGAGCGGCGTGATGTCGTCGAGAATCCAGAAGGAGCGACCGTGCGTGCCGACGACGATGTCATCCTTGTGGATGACGAGGTCGCGGACTGAGGACGCGGCCATGTTGAGCCGAAGAGACTGCCAGTGGTCGCCGTCGTCGAACGAGACGTAGACGGCGCGCTCCGAGCCTGCGAAGAGTAAACCGCGCCGCACGGGGTCTTCGCGGACGACGTTGATGGGGTCGTCGGGCAGGCCGTTAACAATCTCCGTCCAGGTTCTTCCGCCGTCGTGCGTGCGGTAGATGTGCGGGCGGAGGTCGTCGAGGCGGAAGCGGTTGACGGCGGCGTAGGCCGTCTGCGTGTCGAAGTGGCCGGCGTCAATGATGGAGACCTTGCTCCAGGAAGTCAGCGCGGGCGGCGTGACGTTAGCCCACGCGCGCCCGCCGTCGCGCGTGACGTGGATGAGGCCGTCGTCGGTGCCGGCCCAGATGACGTTGATGTCTTTAGGAGAAGGCGCGACGGTGTAGATGACGCCGCGGCGCGGCATCTGGGCCATCTCCGGTTTGCTGTAGACGCCGATTGAAGCGGGCACGTCGTAGCGCTCGCGCGTGAGGTCGGGGCTGATGATGTCCCAACTGTTTCCGCCGTTCGTCGTCTTGAAGATGACGTTGCCGGCATAGTAGAGCACGTGCGGATCGACGGGCGAGAAGAGGACGGGCGCGGTTCTCAGGAAACGGTACTTGCCGCTACGCACGGCTTCGGGCGCGACGTTCTGTGCCTGTCCGGTCGTCTTGTCGAAGCGCGTGAGCTTGCCGCCGTAGATGAGGTTCGGGTTTAAGGGGTCGGCGGCGACGTAGCCGTACTCTTCCGCGCCGACGGTGCGCCAGTCGCGGAACGTGATCGCGCCGTTGTCGCCGCGGCTGGTGGTGCCGATTGAGCCGCTCTCCTGCTGGCCGCCGTAGACCCAGTAAGGAAACTGGTTGTCGGTCGAGACATGATAGAACTGCGCCGTCGGCTGGTTGTACCAACTCGACCAGGTGCGCCCGCCGTTGACGGTGAGCGTCGCGCCCTGGTCTGAGGCGAGCAGGACGATTTCCGGATTCTCAGGGTTAATCCAGACGGTGTGGTAGTCGTCGCCGCCGGGCGCGCCCTTCCAGGCGTGATACGTGTGGCCGCCGTCCGTGGAGCGGTAGGTCGAGGTGTTGGCCGAGTAGACGATTTCGGGGTCGCGCGGGTCAACCTTCACCTCGGCGAAGTCGCTGCCGCGCCCCCACACTCTCACCTCGTCGTTGACGCGCTGCCAGCTCTCGCCCGCGTCGTCCGAGCGATAGACGCCGCCGAGATGCGTCGCGTCGACGTTCGCGTAGAGACGCTTCGGGTCTGAGGGCGCGACGGCGATGCCGATGCGACCCAGGCCCTGCTCAATCGTCGGCAATCCCTTAGTCAACTGCTTCCAGGTCGAGCCGCCGTCGGTCGACTTAAAGAGACCGCTGCCCGGCCCCTGCCACTGTCCGTTCTCCCAGGGGCCCTGCCGCGCGGCCCAGAGCGTCGCGTAGATGGTCTTAGAATTTTTCGGGTCGAAGGCGAGGCCGATGGCCCCTGTGTTCTCGTCCTTGTAGAGAACCTTCTCGAAGGTGCGCCCGCCGTCGGTCGAGCGGAAGACGCCGCGCTCCGCGTTCGGGCCGTAGGGGTGGCCGAGGACTGCGACGAAGAGGCGGTCTGCGTTCTTCGGGTCAACGAGGATGGCGCCGATCTGCTGACCGTCGCGCAGGCCCAGGTGCTCCCAGGTTCGGCCTCCGTCGGTTGACTTGTACAGCCCATCGCCGACCGAGAGGTCTGGACGCTGGAGTCCTTCGCCGCTGCCGACGTAGATGGTGTCGGGCTGCGAGGGCGCGACGGCGAGCGCGCCGACGGAGCCGGTGGGCTGGTCGTCGAAGAGCGAAACCCAGGTGCGCCCGTAGTCGTCTGTCTTCCACACGCCGCCGTTGTTGACGCCGACGTAGTAGACGTTGGGGCGGCCCGGCACGCCCGACGCGCCCACGGTTCGGCCCCCGCGGAACGGCCCGATCATGCGCCAGCGCATGCCCTGATAGAGCCTCTGGTCGAACTGCTGAGAGAGAGCGACGGACGAGCCGGCGATAAGCGCGACGAGACAGCAGATGGCGGACGCAAGGCGGCGCTTCAGGTTCACTTTTAATCTCCTCGTTTCTGTGGCGGCTCGGCTCACTCGAAGCCGCGGAGCGGCAACGAATCATCCCTCCGAAGCCAGTTGTCTTCCGGGTAGCGGCAACGACCTTCAATCAAGTGAAGCGTGTAGGCGTGGCGCGAGCGCGGCGAGCGGTTGGCCCGGCTCAGGTGCGGCAGAAGCCCGTGCAGCAAGACGAGCGCGCCCTTGCCGACCTCAAGCGGCACGAGGCCGTGGGTCGGCCAATCACTCTTGTCGAAAACCTCGAAGCGCATGCCGCCGCCCGCCGCGCGCACGAAGCGCGACTTGAGTCCCAGCTTGTGCCCGCCCGCGAGCGCCCAGAGGCAGCCGTTCTCGCGCGTGGCGTCTTCGAGCGCGAACCAGAGGCCGGTCGTGCTCTGCGGCTCAGTGTAAAGAAAGGTCGCGTCCTGGTGGCACGTCACCTCGCCGCCGATTTCGGGCTGCTTGAAGATGTACATCGACTGGACGAGAAGCGGGCGCTCGTAGCCGAGCGCGGCGGCGAGCGCGGCAAGCGCCGTCGTGCGCGAGAATCGTCGGAAAGCGGGGTCGAGGTCGTGGAGCGCGTGGCCGATCTTGTTTATCGCGCGCGCCTTCTCCTTTGTGAGCCGGCCCGCCGAGTCGAAGGCGTCCTCCTCGAAGAAGAAACGAACACGGTCGCCCGATTCGAGGAAGTATTCGTCGCTCGTGCGCGTTTGCTCGCGCGTCGAGAAGACGGAGACGGTCTCCGGCTCGAACGCCTCGACGAGTTCACGGGCGCGCGAGCGCAGACGGTCGCACTCCGACGGCGCGACGAAGTCTTCGAGGACGAGGAAGCCGTCGCGTTCGTAGCTTTCCAGCTGTCCGGGCGTCAACATCAGCCGCTCACCTGCCGCGGTTCGCCAGTGCGCCCTGCACGAAGTCGGCAGCGTTGCGCTTGAGCTGCGCGAGCGAGTTCTTGTCGATGTAGACCATGTGGCCGGCCTCGTAGTAGCTGAGCGTGACGTGGTCGCGCAAACTGGGGTCGAGGCCCATGTGCTTCAAGGTGTACTGCGCGGCGAAGTAGGGCGTGGCGAGGTCGTAGTAGCCGCAGGCGACCATGAGGCGCATGTACGGGTTCTTGGCGAAGGCGCTGCGCAGAGCCTCGCTCGTGTCGGCGTAAGAGTTTTCCGCGCCGAAGTCCCAGCGACCGATGCCGCCGCCGAGGATGTAGTATTCGAGGTCTGAGCGGAAGCCCAGCTCCGAGCGGACATAGTTGTTGAAGGTCGCGGTGTAGGGCGGGCGGATGGCCGCGAGGCTGGGGTCGAAGTCCGGGCGCTCGGAGACGGCCAAAGCGTCAATGCCTTTGAAGCGACCGTCGAGGCGGCCCACCGTCCGGCGCTCGTCGCGCAGAAGCTCCTTGTCGAAGCGCTGAATCTCGATGCGCAGGTCGCTCTGGTCGATGAAGCGCTTGTCGAGGCCCGTGTAGCGGTTGAGCCGGTCGATAACCTCCTGACGCTCTGAAGGCGTGAGGCGGTCGCCCTTGGCGAGCGCGATGGTGTAGTCGGTCGCGGCCCAGCGCTCCACCTCGTCGAGCGTCTTCCGAAGGTCTGTTTGCAGGTCGGGCGGGAGCTTCTTGTGATACCAGGCGATGGCCGTGTAGGTCGGGAGGAAGAGGACGTAAGGCAGGTCGTTGCCCTTGCCGAAGTTGGTCGTCTGGAAGTTCATGATCGTCGAGATGAGGATGATGCCGTTGAAGGCGATGCCGTGTTCGACGAGGTAGCCTGAGAGTCCGGCGGCGCGCGTCGTGCCGTAACTTTCGCCGACGAGGAAGAGCGGCGAAGTCCAGCGCTCGTTGCGCGCGAGGTAGAGGCGTATGAACTCGCCGACGGATTGGATGTCGCCCTGAAGGCCGAAGTACCTGCTCCCAAGCTCAGGCTTCGCCGCGCGGCTGTAGCCGGTGCCC
>JALZHC010000808.1 GCA_030914105.1 Acidobacteriota bacterium | reverse complement strand
GTGGTACCTTCACGGAAGCCGAGGGCGGCGAGCACCTTCCTGTTCGCGGCGAGAAGGCTCCGCTCCTCGGCGGAGCCGCGACGCGGCGTGTGAGAAGTTGAGACGCCGCCGTGGTGCGCCACGTCGAAGGGCGGCGCGCCGTAGAGGCCGACGTTTGCGAAGAGGACTCGGCCCGCCGCGACGAGCGAGTCCACGTGGTACACGTCGCCGGGGACGAAGGCTTCGAGCAGGTGTTGCGGCGCGCGCTCGTGCGGGTTCGGGCGCGCGTCCAGCTCGGCCAGCGCGTCCCAGACCTCCGACTCTTCCAGAAGTAGCCGCATCCCCATCGCCGACGCGCCGGAGCGCGGCTTCAGAAGCCACGGCGCGGGCGTGCGACGGAGAAACTCCGCGACCTCTTCGGCGTTGAGCAGGTGCACGAAGTCCGGGACGAGGAGGCCGGCCTCGCGCGCGCGCACGCGCATCGAGAGCTTGTCGTGGAAGCGGCGCGCGACCGTCTCGCCCATGCCGGGCAGAGCCAGCTCCTCGCGCACGCGCGCCGCTGTCAACACGTCGAACTCTTCGAGCGCGACGACGCGCGTGACGCGCGCGCGGCGCGCGACGAAGATCGCCGCCTCGGCGTAAGCGTCGAAGCTGCCGCTGCGGTCGGGGATGGCGACGAGGTCTTCGAGCGCGTCGCGCGCCCAAGGTTCCTGGAGCAGCTTCGCGCGCGTCAGCAGCACGACGCGCGCGCCCCTGCGCTTGCACTCGCGCAGGAATTCGTTGCCCTTGAAGAAGCTCGCGATGCAGACGATGGTCGGTCGGGCTGTCGAGGCGTCGGTCATCTGGGGAAACTTCCGCGCCCCCTGCGTGTTTTCACCCACGCCGGCGCGGAAAACCTTTCGCCTGACGACAAGAGCAATCCGCGTGCAGCAGCATTACAGTACCGCGAGCGGAAGCCTCGCGGGTCT
Source organism: Acidobacteriota bacterium (assembly GCA_030914105.1). Classification (GTDB taxonomy): domain Bacteria; phylum Acidobacteriota; class Blastocatellia; order Pyrinomonadales; family Pyrinomonadaceae; genus QHXN01. The sequence goes on along the minus strand of JALZHC010000808.1, from coordinate 1,614 downwards.
GAGTACCGCGAGTCAAGCCGTCAGCGCAGCGTGCACCCGCGAGGCTTCCGCTCGCGGTACTGTTCAAGGCCGCGCTGCCCCTTCGGGATGGAGCTTCAGCCACTCGGCGCGCAGCATGAAGCTGCCCTGCGTGACGACGCGGTCGCCGACGAATAAGCCTTCGAGCACGGGGTAACGCCCTCCGCTCTCCGAGCCGAGGCGGACGGGTCGCACGGCGTATGTGTTCGGGTCCCCTGTGGCGAGGAAGACGACCGTCTGCCCGTTCAGATTCTGCACGGCGCTCGCGGGCAGTGTCGGCGCGGTCGCCTCCGCGCCGCCGCCAGCGCCGAAGGCGACGCTCACGTACATGCCGAGCTTGAGCGCCTGGCCCGGATTGGCAAGCTCGACGCGAACCTGCGCCGTGCGCGTCGTCTGCTCGATCTGCGGGTCGACGAAGGTGACGCGACCGCGGAAGACGCGCGAAGGGTACGCGTCCGAGGTCACGCTCGCGCCGCTCCCCGTGCGCACGCGCGCGAGGTCTTTCTCGTAGACCTGGGCGACGACCCAGACGGTCGAGAGGTCTGCGACGCGCATCAGCTCCTTGTTCGCCTCGACGACCTCGCCGGGGTTGACCGAGCGGCTGATGACCGTCCCCGCGACGGGCGCGGGAAGACCGACTTCGGAGCTGACCTGAGACGTTGAGCGCAACGCCTCGATGCGCTGCGGCGTGAGGCCGAGGAGCAGAAGCTTCTGGCGCTGCGAGGCGACTTCCGACTCGGCCTTCTTCATCATCGTCGTCGCCTGCTCCAGCTCCTCCCGGCTCGCCGCGCCAAGCTCGACCAGCTCGACGGTGCGCCGGTGATGCTTCTCGTGCTCTTCGAGTTCGGCACGCGCGGCCAGGTATTTCGACTGCGCCTCGGCCAGCTCGTCGCTCAGGACGACGGCCAGGGTCTGCCCGCGGCCCACCGTTTGACCGACCTCCGCGTTGACGCTTGTCACGCGCCCGCCGACGAGCGAGACGACGGCGCTCGTGCGATAGGCGTTCGCCTGCACGACGCCGTTGGCGGCCTGCTGCGCAGCGTCCGGCGAGAGCTGTTCGCCGACGGCCTCGACCTGAAGTCCGGCGCGCGCCGCCGCGTCGGGCTGAAGCGTGAGCGTAGCCTCGCCGGGAGCGGCCCCGTTTGAGTTCGCGGGACTCGACGGCCCGAACGCGACCGCGCGCGGCGCGCTGACGACGCGGCCCGCACCCTCCTCACGCCTGAGCCACCAGAGGAGCAGCAACAAACCTGCGACCGCGACGAGCGCGACGGCGATGAGGGCCGTCCTGTTCACACGTCGGCCCGGCGTCCCGGCGACGCGCGAGGGCGTCTCGACAATAGTCGAGCTGACGACGGGCGGCCAAATCTCTTCGGCTTCCGTCTCGTCCGGCGTCTCCGTTTTGTCCGGCGTCTCTTCCATCTCTTCAAGCTCTCTCATTCCCTGGTCAGCCCCGTCGAGGCCGAGACGCGCTCGATCTCGACGCGCGCGAGGTAGGTTTCGAGGATCGAGTTGACGTAGTCGTCCTCAAGCTCGATGTAGCGTCGCTGCTCTGCGATGTAGTCGAGCAGGGTCTTCGAGCCGAGGTCGTAGGTCTTG
>JALZHC010000019.1 GCA_030914105.1 Acidobacteriota bacterium | reverse complement strand
CAGCCCCGTCGAGGCCGAGACGCGTTCGATCTCGACGCGCGCGAGGTAGGTTTCGAGGATCGAGTTGACGTAGTCGTCCTCAAGCTCGATGTAGCGTCGCTGCTCTGCGATGTAGTCGAGCAGGGTCTTCGAGCCGAGGTCGTAGGTCTTGCGTATGACCGAGAGGTTCTGCTCGGCCTGGCCGCGCACGCCGACGCGGTAAATCTCCATCGAGCGCGCCGCCGCCTCGTAGCGCGCATATCCGGCGGCGACCTCGCGCCGCACGGTCAGCTCAAGGAATTCGCGTCGCCGCTTCGCCGCTTCCGCGTCGGCCAACGCCGACTCGATGGCCCCGACATTCTTATCGCGCACGGGCAGAGTCACGGTGACGCCGAACGTGACGGAGTGGAACGTGCCCGCGACGGGCGAGAGGCGGCCCGCCTCGTTGATGCCGTTCACGTCGAAGCCGCTGCGCATGCGCTGGTAGCCCGCGCGCACTTCCGCGTCGGCGCGGCCCGCTGAGCGCGCCTCCGCGATGCGCGCCTCGGCCAGACTCTCGGCGGCGCGCGCGGCCAGAAGGTCGGGCCGCTCTTTCAAAGCGCGCGCGGTCGAGTCGGCGACCGAAGGGAGCGCGTCGATCAGGTTGTCGAAGTCGCCGCGCAGCTTCAGAGGCTCCGACGGCTCGGCCCCGATGAGGTTGCGCAGCTCAAGCAGCGCCACCTCAACCCGCCCGCGCCCGGCCTCGCGCATCGAGCGCAGGCGGTTGACCTCGACGAGCACCTCGTTCTGTTCGAGCGGCGCAGTGCGCCCCTCAAGGACGCGCGCGACGACGAGGCGATAGCCCTTCTGGCTGTTCGAGAGCAGGTCTTCGGTGACGCCGAGCTTTAAGATGGACGCCAGCGCCTCACCGAACTTCGCGCGCACCTCTGCGGCCACGGCGCGCTCGCGCTCTTTGAGCGCGGCCTCTCGCACTTCGACCTCGCGCTCGGCCACGCGCACGCGTGCCTCTCTGCGGCCTCCGAGTTCCAGAGGCAGCATGCCTTCGACCATGAGTTGATTGTCCGCCGTGTTCAGAGCCTTCGCGCCCGAAGCGTCGACGCGCGGGTTGGCGCGCGCGCCGGCCTGCTTCAACAACGCGCGCGCCGCCTCGACCTCTTTGCGCATCGCCAGCAGCTCGCCGTTCGCCGCGAGCGCCCGCGCCAACGCCTCGTCCGCCGTCATCCCCGCCGAAGGGTCGAAGAACTCGGCCACGCTCGCCTGATCCGCCCTCGGCCTCAAAACGTCCGGTACGTCGGTCGCCGTCTGCGCCGCCGCGCCGCGCGCGGCCAAAAGCGTCTGGACGATGAGCATGAGAGCGACGAGCGTTAGACTAAGAGACCTTTTCAAAGCCACGTCGCCGATGATGACTGTAGGGGCAGGGCTCGTCCCTGCCCGCATCGTATTCGCCAAACTCAGGCTTCTCTTTATTGGGACAAGGCGGGCAGGGACGAGCCCTGCCCCTACAGCTTTGCCGCGCGGCTTTATTCTTTTAAGAAGCTTCATTTCTTCAATACCCTAATCCTAATCTCAATCCAAATCCGGCGACGGCGAGCGCCTCCCCTTCCTCAGCCTGCGCTCTTGCAGCCAGAAGAAGATGACCGGCGTGACGACGAGCACGTGCAGGAGGCTCGAAACCATGCCTCCGAGCACGGGCGTCGCGAGAGGCTTCATCACTTCCGAGCCTGCGCTCGTGCTCCACATAATTGGCAGAAGCCCCGCGACCACGGTCGAGACCGTCATCACCTTGGGCCGAAGTCTCAGCAGCGCGCCCTCGGTCACGGCCTCCTTCAGCGCGGCCCGCGTCAGCTCGCCCAGCTCGCGCCGCTTCCGCTCGACGGCCTCTTCAAGGTAGATGACCATCACCACCCCGGTCTGCACCGCCGTCCCGAAGAGCGCGATGAAGCCGACCCAGACGGCGACCGAGAAGTTGAACTTCATCAGCCAGAGCAGGTAGACGCCGCCCGTCAGCGCGAAGGGCACGGCGAGAAGGACGTGCGCCGCCTCGATGGCCGAGCCGTAGGTCATGTAGAGCAGGCCGAAGATGATGACGAGCACGACGGGGACGACGATGAGGAGTCGGTCGCGCGCACGCTGCTGGTTCTCGTACTGACCGCTCCACTGCACGTAGAAGCCCGCGGGCAGCGGCACCTGTCTGTTAACGGCCTGCTTCGCCTCTTCCACGAATCCGCCCACGTCGCGCCCGCGCACGTTCAGGAGCACCGTGCCGCGCAGCAGTCCGTTCTCGCTCGAAATCATCGTCGGCCCCTCGACCGTGTTGATCGAGGCGAGCTGGCCGAGCGGGACGGGCACGCCGCTCGGAGAAGTGATGGGGAGCTGCGCGATTGCTTCCGGCCCCCGGCGAAACTCCGGCGCGTAGCGCACGCGCACAGGAAAACGCCTGCGGCCCTCGATGGTCACGGAGAGGTTGGTCTCGCCGATGCCTTTCTCGATGGCGTCCTGAATCAGGCCCACGTCAATCCCGTAGCGCGCGGCGGCCTGGCGGTTAACGCGGATATCAACGTAGGGCGAGCCGCCGATCTGTTCGGGGTAGACGTCCGCCGCGCCGGGAACAGTTCGCACCACATCCGCGACGCGGCGCGAGAGTTCTTCGAGCGTGCCCAGGTCGTTGCCGAAGATTTTGACGCCGACCTGCGAGCGGATGCCGGTCGAGAGCATCTCAATGCGGTTGATGATGGGCTGCGTCCAGATGTTCGTGACGCCGGGCATACGCAGTTGCGAGTCAAGCTCCGAGACGATGCGTTCGCGCGTCAGTCCCGCGCGCCACTGCTCCTGCGGCTTCAGGTGAACAATCGTCTCGGTCATGTTCACGGGCGAAGGGTCGGTCGAGGTCTCCGCTCGGCCCGCCTTGCCGACGGCCCACTCGACTTCCGGATAACTTTTCAGAATCTCGTCCTGCCGCGAGGTGATCCGAAGCGCCTCGTCAATCGAGATGGCCGGGTCTGTGACGGGCATGAACATGAGGTCGCCCTCGTTCAAGGGCGGCATGAACTCTTTGCCGACGCCTGCGGCGAGGAAGACCGCGGCCGCGAAGAGCAACGCGGCGAGCGCGACCGTCAGAAGCCGATGGCTCAGAGCCGAGCCGAGCACGGGCCGATAAATCGCTTGCAGGAAGCGCATCACGGGGTTCGCGCGCTCGGAGTGGAGCCTGCCGCCGAGCAGAAGCGTGCAGAGCACGGGCACGAGCGTAATGGCGATGACGGTCGCGCCGATCATCGCGAAGGTTTTGGTGAAGGCGAGCGGGTGGAAGAGTTTTCCTTCCTGCCCCGTGAGCGCGAAGACGGGGACGAAGGCGAGGATGATAATCGCCATCGAGAAGAAGACGGGCCGGCCCACGAGCCGCGTCGAGTCGAGGACTGTTTCCCAAACTCTCTTTCTGTCTTTCGGGTCGACGCCACGCTGCTCCATAAACCGAAACGCGTTCTCCGTGACGACGATGCCGGCGTCAACGAGCACGCCGATGGCGATGGCGATCCCCGACAGCGACATCAGGTTCGAGCTGATGCCGACGTAGTGCATGAAAAGGAAGCTGATGAGCACGGCGAGCGGGAGCGGGATGGTCACGATGAGGATCGAGCGGAAGTGCGCGAGGAAGATGATGTGCGCGAGCGTGACGAGGAGCAGCTCTTCAATGAGCGCGCGCTTCAAGGTGTGCGTCGCGCGATTGATGAGCTGCGTGCGGTCGTAGAAAGGAACAATCGAGACGCCTTCGGGCAGCCCCGGCTTCATCTCTTCGAGCCGTCGCTTGACGCCCTCGATTACGTCGAGCGTGTTGCTGCCCTGTCGCGCGATGACGACGCCGCCGACGGCTTCACGCCCGTTCTTGTCGAGCGCGCCCGTGCGGAAGGCTTCGCCGAGCTTCACCGTGGCGACCTGCTTGACGTAGATGGGCGTTCCGTTCTGCGCGCCGATGACGATGTTCTCAACATCTGCGACCGACTCGATCAAACCGATGCCTCGCACCACCGCCCACTGCCCGGCCTGCTCGACGACGTTGCCGCCGACGTTCGTGTTCGAGCGCCCGACCGCCTCGACCACCGACGAGAGCGGGAGGTTGTAGGCGCGCAGGCGGTTCGGGTCAACGTCCACCTGGTACTGCTGCACGTAGCCGCCGACCGACGCCACTTCCGCCACGCCCGGCACGCTGTTGAGCTGGTAGCGCACGAACCAGTCTTGCAGCGTGCGCAGGTCGCGCAAAGAGATTCGGTCGCTCTCGACCGTGTACCAGAAGACCTGACCGACGCCGGTCGCGTCCGGGCCGAGCGTGGGCGTGACGCCGGAGGGCAGTTGCGAAGAGATGAGGTTGAGGCGCTCCAGCACGCGCGTGCGCGCCCAGTAGAGTTCGACGTTGTCCTCGAAGATGACGTTAATCATCGAGAAGCTAAACGCCGACGACGCGCGCACCACGCGCACGCCCGGAAGCCCTTGCAGGTTCGTCACCAAAGGGTACGTGACCTGATCCTCGACCTCCTGCGGGGAGCGGCCCGGCCAGTCCGTGAAGACGATCACCTGGTTGTCGGACAAGTCGGGTATCGCGTCCACGGGCGTCGCGAGCAGAGCATAGTAGCCCCATGCCGCCAGCGCCAGGTAAATGGCGACGACGAGCGCGCGGTTGCGCAACGAGATTTCTATGAGCCGGCGAATCATAAGCAGGTGATGAGTGATAAGTGATAAGTGATAAGTTAAAAGCAACCTGCAGTTTCTTATCACTTATCGCTCATCACTTATCACTTCATTGAGCCGTCACCGCGAGCGTCCCCTTGCCGCTGCCGGCGGGGCCTTCGTAGGCAATCTGCGCCTGCCACTCGCCGGCCATCTCGATGTCGGCCTGGCCCTGGTAGACGCCGGGCGTCGAGGTCGTCTTGAGCGTGGCTGCGCTGTTCATCGGCGGCATCGTGCCCATCGCGGGCATGTAGAAGTTGAGCGAGGCCGAGCCTACGTCCACCGTCTTGCCCGCAGAGTCCCTGAAGGTGAGGTTGAACTCCTGCTGGCCCTGGCGAAGCACACCCTCGCCGTTGGCGAGCGTGACGCTGAGGCCCCCGACCGTGCCGCTCTTGATCTCTTTCGCGCCGCCGCGCGGGCCGCAGGCGGCGAGGGCGGCGAGCAGGACGAGCGCGGTTATGAGCGCTGACTTTCGGAACATGAACTTTCTCCGGTATCGAGTTTTGAAATCTTCAAGGCGACGCCGCCGGGGCGTCGCACACTTGTTTTGAAGAGACCGGGCGTCGCGCGCGCCGAGGCTGCACGACGGACGCCGGGACGCTCTCGCCGTAATGCTTCTGCCGCGTTCCGGGTGGACATTGCGGCGTACAGCGCCGGACGACGGCGCACGAACGCGCGGGAGCCTTTGTAAGGCTCGGCGGCGGACACACTACGGCCCTGCGAGTTGTTAGATCAGGAGTGCGAGGTGCTGTATGTATGCGGGCGGTGAGTGCGAGGGTTGAAACGGCTGCGCGTAGGCGCGCGCGCGCTTGGATGCGTGGAGGCACGGCGTCTGCGCGGCGGGCGGCTGCGGCGCGGGGCCGGCGTCTGAGGGGGGGCGGAGTGTGAAGTTCGTGCCGGCGGGCGCGGGCTGCGGGCTGTTGACGAGGCAGCACGGGGGCGGCGCGACATCATTCTGTATATGCCCGTCATTCTGCAAATGCCCGTCCGAGCGCGCGCGCTTGCAGCAGTCGTGCCCGGCGGGCATGCGGCACTCGTGCCCACGGCGTCGCGTGGCAGCGCCCGCGACCGCCGCGCCGAGCAGCAGCAACACGAGCAACGCCGATGCGAAACGTCTCAACATCGCGGACAAGATTACTCCCCGCCGAAGCGTTCAGCAAGCTCCATGCCTCGAACGTCGCCCGCGCGTCCGGCCCGCTGCGCGCCGCCTTCGCGCGTGCCGCCGTAGCTTTTCACTCGTGATGCCGTCGCTTCGCGTGCTCGTCTCGTCGGCTCGGCCCAACTCGATCTGCGGGCTTTCGCCCAGCGCCTTGGGGAAGTTTTCGCAGCGTGGGGCGTCGGGGCGACTGCAAACGGCGAAACCCGCACGCCGCGCCGACCAGAGGCGCACGACACATTCGTTGCAGTTTCCCCTTCGGTCTGAGGCTAGAGGTTAGAGGTTAGTGAAAAACTGTCCTGCCGACGGCGCGCGAAGGAGACAGACGGCGCGGTTGGCGAGCGACTACTAACCTCTAGCCTCTAACCTCTGCCTTCAAAACTTGTCCAGCAGGATTAGCACGCCGATGATGATGAAGCCGACCGCTGCCGCGCGCTTGATCCATTCAAGCGGCAGGAAGTGTCCGAGCGTGCCGCCGACGGCGACACCGAGCGCGGAGACGCAGGCCAGCGCGAGCGCCGCCGAGACGAAGACCGTCAGCGGCTTCTTCGTCTCCGCCGCCATCGTCATCGCTGCCAGTTGAGTCTTGTCGCCCATCTCCGCCAAAAAGATCACCCCGAACGTCGTCACGAACACGCGCCAGTCCATCACGTCCTCCAATACTCCGACATCTTTAAAGCTCGTTCAGAGATTACCAGACGACCGGCAGTTATAAAGGATGAAGGCGGAAGGATGAAATAGTAGCCAGTAGTCAGTAGCCAGGAGCCAGGAGCTAGTAGTCAGGAGCCAGTAGAAAACCTTTCTATGCCGTGTGGCCTGAGTAGAAGCGTTAAGCATCTCCTTCGCACCTACTGGCTGCTGGCTACTGACTACTGGCTACTTCTCTTCATTCATCACCTCCGCCCTATTCCGTGTTCATGCGGACGACGGTGGCGATGCCGCGCGCGAGTTCGGCGCGCGTGAATGCGCCGTAGGGGTTGAACTGCGTGCCCGCGCTCAAAAGCCCGCGCGCGACGGCCACCTGGACGTAGCCGCGCAGGGCCGTCGGGATGTCCGACGAGTCCGTGTAAGGCAGCAACGCGCCGGCCTTCGAGTCGGCCTCCTGCTGGAGGCCTGCGGCGCGCACGAGCACGACCGCCGCGGCGAGGCGCGTGGCGCGGTCGTCGGGGCGGAACTGCCCGCCGCGCACGGCGTCGTAGAAGAGCGGCCGCGCGGTCTCGACGAAGTCCAGAGTCGTCGCGTCGCGCACGTCTGTGAAAGAGGGCAGGTTCGGGACGTACTGCGGGACGCGCGCGCCCGCGACGACCGATTGCGCCAGCTCCGAGCGCGTCACGGGCGCGGCTGGCCGGAAGTAGCCGTTCGCGTCCGGCCACATGGCGAGCGCGCGGATGGCCTGGTGGATGTTGTCGAGCGTGAAGGCGTCGAGGCCCGCGGCGTCTGCGAGCGGCGCGTACTCGACGTGCGCCGTCTGGAAGACGCCCTGGAAGGCTTGCGGCGTGGCGATGGCCGAGAGCGTGTGCGTCACGCGCGCGTGCCAGGTGCCCGGCGACGGAAGGTCAACCAGCGTGTGCTCGCTCTTGCCGGTCAGCCCCGGCAGGTTGAGGTAGTTCGAGTCGGCGGCGTCGCGGCCCGTCGGGTCGTAAGAAGAGAGCGCGAGGTCGTTCGTACTCGTGAAAGGCCCCCAGGCGATGTCGGTCGCGGCGAAGACTGCGTCTGCCGGAACCTTCAGGCTGCCCACGTCGCACGCGCCGCCGGGGTTGACCGTGCCGCCAAAAGTCTGCAAAGGGTCTTTGACGAAGCGCACCTGTCCGCGGTTCATCACGGCGCGGAACAGGCCGATCTGCCGCGCAGGGAACGCGGCCTGGAGCACGGCGGCGTGCGTGTTGAGCGCGCCCGCGCCGACCTCGTGTTGATAATAAGGCGGAAGCGGCGTCGCCGTCCGCTGGAGTATGTCTCGCACTTGCGCCGGCGTGAGTGAAGGGTTGGCCTGAAGCATCAAGGCGATTGTGCCGACGACCTGCGGCGCGCTAAACGAAGTGCCCGACGCGGTCGTGTAATAAGGAGCTTCGGTCGGCGCAAGCGTCTGCGCGTCGGTCGGCGCACCCGTCGTGCCGGTGATGTTCGTGCCCGACGCGCGAAGGCTGACGACGTTCACGCCGGGCGCGACGAGTGTGGGTCGGAAGTTGCGGCTGCCGAAGTCGCCGCGCGCGGAGAAGTCGGCCAGGCGCCCGCGCTCGTCGGTCGCGCCGACGGAGATGACCCAGGGCGCGGCGGCGTAAGGGTTGAGCGTGTCCATGCCCGGCCCGGCGTTGCCGGCGGAGAAGACGACGTTGGTGCCGCGCTCGACGAGCGTGCGCGTGGCGACGTTGACGGGGTCGTTATCGTCGTAGACGGTATCGGCGGAGAAGCTGCAATTGACGACGCGCACGCCGAGTTCCGGGTGCGCGAGCAGATAGTCGAAGCCGGCGAGGACGTTGAAGAGCGTGGCGTCGCCCGCCGAGAGGCCGACGAGTTTGGCCTTCGGCGCGTAGCCCGCGTACTTGCCCGCGGAGTCCGCGCCGCTGCCGGCGATGATGCCGCTAACGAAAGTTCCGTGGCCGCTCAACTGGTCGGTGTCGCCCAAAGTCTCGACGTTGACGGGCGCGGTGAAGGCCACGGGGTTTAAGCCTTCGAGGTCTGCGAGCTTGACGTTGCGGACGACGCGGCCCGCGATGTCCGAGTGGTTCGCGTCCAGCCCCGTGTCTATGAGCGCGGCGGTGATGCCGTCGCCGTCGAGCGTGCCGGAGGCGCTGAAGGTTCGGAGGTCTGAGTCGGTGCGCGTGGCGACGAGGCCGGTCTGCGTGCGGCTCGTGTCGCTCCACTGGAGCGTGCGGTTGCCGTAGACGGAGCGCACCGCAGGGAGCGCGCTGATCTTCTGAATCTGACACTTCGTCGCCGAGAGCGCGACCATCGGCAGCGCGTTGAAGCGCGTGCCGCCGCGGACGCCGATTGCTTGCAGGTCGGCGATGTCTGAGTCGGTCACGGGTTGGTGGTAGATGACGACGGCGTTGATGTTGCTGTCGTCGGTCATCCGGTCGAGCTTCAGAACGAGTTCAGGGTCGAAGCTCATCAGGCCGGTCTGCTGCACGACGGGGTTGGCCGCGACGAGCGCCAGCCCGTCCGCGCCCGTCATCACCAGCCCGTTCACGCCCGTCATCTGGATGCCGTCGGCCCCGGTCATCACGAGTCCGTCGGCCCCGGTCATCACGAGTCCGTTCGTCGGCGCGAAGAAGACCGTGCCGTCCGTCTTCGTCACGACGACCTGTCCCGCGCTGTCAACGTGGACGCTCTGCACGCCGAGCGACGAAAGGCCGTCGGCCCCGGTCATCGTCAGCCCGTCGGCCCCGGTCATGGTCAAGCCGTCCGCGCCCGTCATCACGAGTCCGTCGGCCCCGGTCATGACCAACCCTTGCGGCTGTCGGATGGTGACGGAGTTGGCCTGCCAGGTCGTACCGTCAGCGCCGGTCATCACGAGGCCGTTCGCGCCCGTCAGCGTGAGTCCGTCGGCGCCGGTCATCACGAGGCCGTCGGCGTGGCGGGCCGTGTAGCTGTTCGCGCCCGTGTAGCTCACGCCGTCAATGCCGGCAATTCCGTTGCCGTCCGCGCCGGTCATGACGAGGCCGTTCGAGGTCGTGTTGGTGATGCCGTTAACGTTGAAGGTCAGGATGCCGTCGGCTCCGGTCATGACGAGGCCGGAGACGTTGTCGTAGTAGATGCCGTCCGCGCCCGTCATCACGAGCCCCTGGTTGGCGACGACGCGGATGCCTGCGGTCGCGGGTAGCGCGCAGAGGAGTACGACCAACGCGAGGGCCGTGGCTCGGCGGAAAGTTTTAGGGGCGCAGACTTGGAGCATCTTCGGGACTTTGGGGCTGCGTTTGATTTCGACTCCCGATGTCAGGCGTGGCCCGCGTCGGGAGCAGGCTGCTGCGAGGTTTGGGCGTCTGAATCTGACTTTAACTTTGTACAACGTGCGGAAAATCCTTGTGTTACAGATTTCTTGTGAATTCCTTCTGGCTTCGTTGCCAGGCCCGTTTTAAAGACTTATTTGAGCAGCTCCCTGTAAACCCTCTGCGTCTCCGCCGCCGGCTCGACGCCGAGTTCTTTGCGCAGGAGTTTCCTGAGCGCCTCGTACTGTTCGCGCACGGCGACGCGGTTCCCTTGCCGCGCGTGCGCGCGCATGAGCATGCAGTGGACGTCCTCGCGGAAGGGGTCTTCGCGCAGGATGCCCTGGGCCAGCCTGAGAGAGCGCGCCCAGTCCTCGGCCTTCTGCGCCGTCTGCGCGAGCAGCTCAAGGATGCGCAGGTACTGCTCGCGGTAATAAGAGCGCTGCTCCTCGGCCCACTCGTCGTAGCTCCCCTGCATGAACTCGCCGCGGTAGAGCGCGGCCGCCCGCTCGTAAGCCGAGACGAAAGCCTCCTGCTCGCGCGCGCGGCGCGCCGCGTCGCCCTCGGCGACAAGGCGGTCGAACTCTTCCGTATCAATCCGGTAAGAGAACTCCGGGTTGAGCTGATAGTCGCCGTCGCGGTAGAGCAGGAAGTTCTGCTTCAAGGGCTGGTTGCTGTTGAGCGCCTTGCGGATGTGCGAGACGGTCGGGTGAAAGTTCTTCTCGACCGAGCCGAAGTCCGACTCGCCCCAGAAGGTGTCGATGATCGTGTCCTTCAAGGCGCGGCGGTGGCGGCGCGAGGCGATGAAGCAGAGGATGTCGCGCGCGCGCCGCGTCACCCAGGCGTCGGGCGCGAAGGGCCGCGCGGGGTCGCGGAAGATTTCGACCGCGCCGAGCAGGCGGATGGTTAAGTCCGCCGCCGGCGCTTGCTGGACGACGACCGAGGCCGGGCGCGACGCGGCGACGGCGGCGGGAACGGACGCGGCGGGGAGACGCTCGCGCAAGTCCGAAGGCAGAAGCTCCGCGGCGTCCGCCGAGGAGAAGACCTGCGGGAACTGTTCGACCCAACGCTCAAGCCAGTACTCGTAGTCGTAGCGCGCGGCGAGGTCGAGCGCGCGCCGGAGGTGTTCGAGCGCGGCGGCGTCTTCGCCCGCCGAGTGCTCGCAGACGGCCAGAAGCAACGCGGCCCAGGCCTCGTTGTAGTAGAGGCCGTGGGCGCGAAAGTATGAAAGCGCGGCGGCGAGGTCTGCGCGCGCGTCTTCGGTCTTGCCCTGCGCGATGAGGACGCGGCTGCGCGCGAGCACCGTTCGCTGGCGTCCCATCTCGTCGCGCGCGCGCGCTTCGACGAGGCGGTCGAGGAGGGCGCGCGCCTCCGTCAGGTCGCCGGCGCTGAGCGCGAGCAGGCCGCGCTCTTCGAGGTACTCGGTGCGCGTGATCTCGACGCCGGCCTCGTCGTAGGCGCGCGCGGCGCGGTCGTAGGACTCGGCGGCGCGTTGCAGCTCGCCGCGCTCGCGGTAGAGGTTGCCGTAGTTCTCGAAAATCTCGGCGCGCAGGGCGGCCAGGTTGAAGAGCTGGCAGGTTTCGAGCGCGCGTTCGAGGTGACGTTCGCAGGCGTCGAAGTCGCCGAGGTGCCAGTGGCAGCGCGCGATGTTGAGGTGCGCGATGGCCTCCTGCGGCACGGGCGGCGCGCTCGAAGACTCTTCGCGCAGCATACGCCTGAGCCAACGGAGCGCCTCGCCGAAGTCGCCGCGCATGCCCGCGGGCGTGCCGAGGTTGTGCGAGATGAGGCGCGCGTAGTAGCGGTCGCCGCGCTCCTCGGCCAGTTGCAGCGCGACGCGGAACTCGCGCTCGGCCTCAGTCCACTGACCCAGAGCGACCAGACACAGCCCGCGCGTGTTGCCGCACTTCGTGCGGACGACCGAGCGTTCGTCGGTTAAGTCCGCCGCGCGGTCGAGGTAAGCGAAGGCCGTCTCGCAGTCGCCGCGCCGTCGCGCGATGGTGGCGAGCGAGTGGAAGGCTTCGGCCTCGCCCTCGCGGTCGTCGCGCGCGTGAAGGAGCGCGGCGGCGCGGTTAAAGAGCGACTGCGCGAGGTCGTACTCGTCGCGCAGACGCGCGACCTCCGCGCGGTGCGCGAGCGCGCGCGGGTGCGCTTCGAGCGCGGGCGCGGGCAGCGCGTCGGCGAACGAGGCGAGCGACTGAAGCGCGCCCGCCTTGATCCACTCGCCGCCGCTCTCGGCTATCGTCGCCGCGGCGCGATCGAAGTCCTCCGCCGCGAGCAGGTGGTGCATGGCCTGCTCCCACTGCTCGCGCGCAAGGAAGAAGTCGGCGAGGCGCGCGTGCTCGGCGGCGACCGCGGCGCGGCCCTGCTCGACGCGGAAGCGCCGGCGCAGGAAGCCGCGGAAGAGCGGGTGCAGGCGATACTCTTCGCCGCGCCCGTCCGAGGCGAGCGAGACGAAGACGTTGCGGCGCGCGAGCGAGCGCAGGACAGCCGCCGCTTCCGTGTAGAGGCGCGCGCAAGCCTCCGGCTCGACGCGTTCGAGCAAAGAGACGCGCAGCAGGAAGGCTTGCACGTCTTCCGACTCGTCGGCGAAGACCTCTTCGGCGAAATAGTCGAAGATGTCGCGCTCGGACTGGCGCAGCACCTCGACGAGGTCGGGCGGGGCAGAGTCGCCGCTGCGGGCGAGCGCCTGCCGCTGCGCGACCTGTCGGACGAGCTGGAGCGCGGTGATCCAGCCGTGCGTGCGCTCGCGATACTCGGCGAGCTGTTCAGGCGTCAATTCGAGATCGAAGACCGTGCGGAAAAGCTCGCGCGTCTCCTCGTCCGTGAAGAGCAACTCGCCGCGGTCGATGACGGCGAGGCTGGCCTGCGTCTTCATGCGCGCGAGCGCGAGCGGCGGCATGTCGCGCGAGATGATGACGACGTGGATGACATCGGGCAGGTATGCAAGCAGGCGGTCGACGACGCGGTGCACGGGCGTCTCCGTGCCGAGGTGGTGGTAGTCGTCGAGGACGAGGATGAACTGCTGCTCGACGCGGTCGAGCACTTCGTTGAGGAGCACGTCGACGGCGCGCTCCGGTGCCTGCGCCAGCTCCTTGGCGGCCTCGTGCATGTAAGAGACGGTCGCGTCGCCGAAGCCGGGGACGATCTGCTTGATGCCGTGCGTGACGTAGCCGAGGAAGACGAGCGGGTCGGAGTCGGTCTGGTCGAGCTGGTACCAGACGAAGGGGCGCGTGCGCGCGCGCACGAAGTCGGCGACGAGCGTGGTCTTTCCTGACCCGGCGGGCGCGGTGACGAGCGTGACGGCGTGCGCGAGGTTCTGCTCCAGGCGCTCCGTGAGGCGCGGGCGCGGCAGAAGCGACGGCGCGGGGCGCGGCGGCAAAAGCTTCGTGCGCAGGAAGAAGGTGGGCAGTTGCGGCACGAAGCCGGCGGGCGGCTGCGTGTCGTGGATGCTCCCTTCCTGTCGGCTGGGCACGTTCGACATCACTTCGGTTCCGGGGCTTCGGCAGGACGCACGGGTCGCCCCGACGACTGCGGGGCGACCGTCTCTTAAAATTCGTCGGGTTTGGCCGGAGAGTATAACTCACCACAGAGGCATAGAGAACACAGAGATGGCATAGAGGGATTGCAGATTTGAAATCCTCTGTGCTTCCTCTGTGCTCTCTGTGGCTCTGTGGTTAGTCGTCCGTGCCATAGCTCAACTCATAGGACTTGACGCGGGCGCGCGACGCGTGCGCGCGGACGTTTGCGAGGCTTGAAAGTTTCGGCGTGCGGCGCGGCGCTTCAGGCCGTGCCCATCGAAGACTTGCGACCGCCTTTGACGAGGCGCAGCGAGAGGCGAGCCGTCGGGCGCGCAGTGCGCGAGGCCGAGAGGCGCTCGGTCTCCGCCGCGACGCCCGCCGAGCGGGCGCGACGGTCGAGCGCGGATGCGCGCCCGCGCGTCTCTTTGAAGGCCGCTTCGGCGCTCGTCGCCGGCAGCCCGTAGCTGTCGAAGAGGCGGCGCGCCTCCGCGAGCGTGAAGGCGAGCAGCGTCTCGTCGAGGACGCAGAGCGTCTGCTTCGAGCGCATGCGCCAGAGCGGCGTCGGCGGAAGGCTCCGCCCCAGAAGCATCACGTGGACTTCGCGCGGCAAAAGCGGCAGCCAGCGGCGGAAGAACGTCACCATCCACTCGGCGTCGTAGATGAGGTGCAGGTCGTCTATGACGACGAGCAGCGGCTCGGAGCGCTCCAACAGCTCGTAGACGAGGTATTCGACGACGAGCGGCACGTCGTCCGTGCCGGCCTCTTCGACGCCCACGCGCTCCAGAACACGCTCGCCGAAGCCGGGCCGCGCCTCGGCGATTGAGGCGCAGAGGTGGCGCAGGAAAACCGTAAGCTCGGAGTCCGGCGCGTCGAGCTTGTACCAGGCGACGCGGCGGTCGCCCCGGCGCGCGAAGTCCGTGGCGAGCATCGTCTTTCCCGTGCCCGCGCGCCCGTGGATGATGGTCGAGTTGCAGCCTTCGAGGCTCTCGCCGAGCGTGGCGAGAAGGCGCTCGCGTGAGACGCGCGGCAGTTCCGCCGGCGGCCTGATCTTTTCCGGGATGACCTGAACCATGTGCGTTCCTCTGTGCGCGTGAAGTGAGGCGGCCAAGCTTCTCCTACGGGGCAGCATAGTCTTCTCTTCGACGGGCCGAGGCCGAAGCGTCGGCCCCGATTCTCTAACCGTCGAGAAGTGTACGGCCCGGCACTTGAGGAATTCTTGAGGCCGGGCGGGCCGCAGAGACTAAGGCGGTTTTGCCGGGAAAATTGAGGGTTTTCGGCCTCTTTTCGGCGGGAACGACCGGCCCGTTTTTTTTCTACCCGAACCGTGGCCGTTCTGCTAAAGTCTCCGGCGCTGGACTCGGCAGCCGCGCTCCACCTCGCCGAAGGCCCGACCGGAGTCTCCCGCTATGGCTCACGACGTTTTCATCAGCTATGCCGCCGAAGACCACGAGGTCGCCGAAGAGGCCTGCCGGGCGCTGGAAGAGCACGGCGTCAAGTGCTGGATTGCGCCGCGCGACGTGCCCTACGGCACCGACTACGAGGACGCCATCGTTGACGCCATCTCGGTTAGCCCCATCCTCGTCCTCATCCTCTCGGCCCGCTCCAACGCCTCGCCGCACGTCAAGCGCGAGATTCAGAACGCCTGCGCCGAAGGCTCGACGACGCGCATCATCCCGCTGCGCATCGAAGACATCCCCTACAGCAAGGGGCTGCAATACTACCTCCGCTCGACGCAGTGGCTCGACGCCTCGACGCCGCCGCTCGAACAACACCTCCGCCGCCTCGTCGAACACGTCCGCATACACCTCAACAAAGAGACCGGACAGCCGCGGGCTTCGGGGCCACAACTTCCGCCTCTGCCCGGTGCCGACCGCCCGGTCGCTCCTCCTTATCGCACCGCCGAGGCGGCGGAGCTTTCGCGTCCGTCCCTGCCACGCGACGCCAAGCCGGAAGTGACTTCAGACGCGCGGCCCGTGCGAGGCGACGCGCAGGGGCGCGGTCAGGCGGTATGGATCGTCGGCGGCGTACTGCTGGCGGCGGCCATCCTGGCCGTGGCCGTGTATCTCATCTCTAACGCCGGGCGAAGCGCGAACGCGCCCGACGCGAACGTGCAACCA
>JALZHC010000228.1:5762-6275 GCA_030914105.1 Acidobacteriota bacterium | reverse complement strand
CGGGCTGCCCCACGCGCCGCATCAACTCGCCGAGGAGTCTGCCGACCAGGAGCATCAGTGCGACCTCGGCGATGAAGAGCGTGACGGCGTGCTCGCCCGCGCCCGCGGCCTGCCCGCCGCCAGCCGCCAACAGGATGAAGCCGAGAAGTGTCCCCGTTACATCTTGCATCTTCGTATTTCGTCATCTTCAGCCTTGCCCGCTCGCCCCATCAGTTCTCCTTTCAACAACCCTCGATACTGAAATTCGGCCCGGCCCTCTCCCTTCACCTACTCAAGCAGGATGAGGCTCAGCCCGATGCCCGCGCCCACCATCAACGCCAGCGTGAGCGCCCCGATGAACCAGACGGGAATCCCCCGCGCCCCTTCCTCCTCCATCCTTCGGAGCATCTTCCGGTAGCTGAAAAAACCGAGCGCGAAGATCGTCCCTCCCGTGAGTACGAAGACCAGAGAGAGCGCGCGTACCAGCCACCGCGGGTGGGTCGTCGAGAGGAGTTTGGCGATGGCGAACCCGGT
>JALZHC010000228.1:0-5752 GCA_030914105.1 Acidobacteriota bacterium | reverse complement strand
GGTGCGCTCCTTCGCCAGCAGCGAACGCTCGAACGCCTCCCGCGTCCGCTCTTCGGCCAAATCTTCTCTCGATTCGCTCGCCACCCGCGCCCTCCCCTGGCAACGCCGGTCGGCCTCCGCGGCAGACTCGACCCGCGAAGACCGGATCGTCGCACGCGGGCTGTTCCCCGGCGCGCCACCCTGTGATAAGTTCGCCTTAGGGCTCAGGATACAAGGAGGGGGAGTAATTTGCCACATGTCATCTTGCTCGCGCAGGGGAACGCGGGCGGCCTCATCCGGGCGCCCGGCGAGGGGGGCGCGGAGGCCACGATCATCAACGCCGTCCAGTGGCTGAAGCTGATCGTCGAGACGACGGGCGCGGTCATCATCTGCCTCGGGATCGTCAACGCCGCCTACCAGTTCGTCCGCGCCCTCATCCCGCCGCAGGTCGAGAGCTACAACCGCGTCCGGCTGACGCTGGCGCGCTACCTGGCCCTGGCCCTGGAGTTTCAACTGGGGGCGGACATCCTCTCGACCGCGATCGCGCCGAGCTGGGACCAGATCGGCAAGCTCGGGGCCATCGCCGTCATCCGCACCGCCCTGAACTTTTTCCTGACGCGGGAGATGAGGGAGGAGCGCGAGGCCACCGAGGCCGAGGGCGTGAGCGCCCGGTCGCTGCCGCCGCAGCCCTGACCGGCCCGCCGAAGGTCATCCGGAGGGTGTGAGGGGATGGCTCGGCGACTTATCCGTGCCCGGCCTTCACGCCTCCGTGGAGGAGCGGGCCGACATCTCGGGCAAGCTCCTGCGCTCACTCGCTTTGCTCTAAGAGCCGAGCGGATTCTGGATGGAAGTCTTCAGCTCGACCGGAACGGCGCGCTTGAAGCTCAAGAGGAATTTCCTGTAACGCCCGCAGACGTAGACGCGGCCCGTGACGGGCCACTCTTTCGACGGCCCGATGATTTCGCCGATGGTGCCGAGAACAGCCCGCGTCGTGCTGACGCGCAGGCGGATGGGGTCGGAGAGCGTGAGCGGGCCGTTCTGGGGAAGGCTGAAGGGGGTTTTGTAATCCTCGACGCTGACGGGGATGCCGTTGACTTCGACGCCCTCGAAGACCAGAAGCTCGACCTCGCCGCTCGACTGAACCGGCGCAATCGTGACCGGCACTTCGAGCACGACTTCGAGCGGCCCGACGCTCTCCACGCGCGCCGTCCCGAACGTCACAAGGTCTTGCACCTCGTCCGAGCCGACGGAATTTTTCTGCTTCCTCGTCTTGACCTTCGCCCGCTCGACCTTGTACCCGCGAACCTCCTTCGGCAAGTCCGACCCCTCCGCCCCCGCGCGCGCGCCGACGCCGGAGGCCGCAAAGATTACTGCCAGCAGAAGCGCACCGCTTTTTCTCATCATCGCGAAACCGCCCCTGGAGTGTGACGTTGAATCCACCGTCTCCGTTAACATAACAAGTCTTTCCGTCGCCGTGCCAGCTTACATTGTCGAAGCCTACATCCACCGGACGACGTTGCTCTTGAACGCACCGTACATGCCCGTTCTGTCCTCAAACAGGACTCGGCGCGCGGCGTCTGCCTCGGCGCGCGGCGTCGAATCCTTCACTTGCCGTTCAGCAGCGGGAGCTTCGGCAGGCCGTCGGGCGACTTGCCGTTCAGCCCCTCGCGGATGATTCCCTCAAGCGTCGGCCCCGACTGCGGCAGCTCCCGCAGAAGAGTCTCGGCGATGCGCGCGGCGAGCGCGTCGTCTCTGACGGCGACGACGCGCCAGCCTCTCGCGTCCGCGCGGCGCAGGGTCAACTCGACAGGGCGGCCTTTGATTTCGAGCAGCGCCCGCGCCGTGTCGCCGTCCTCTTCGACCCGCGCGCGGTAAGCGGTCGCGAGCGCGACGAGGACGAACGGCCTTCCTTGCGCGCCGCCCGCCTCTTCTTTCACCTCCCGGCGGATTTCGTCGGCCACCAAACGCTTGATGAGCGCACGCGCCGAAGGCAAGAGCGCGTCCGCCCCGCCGCCGAGCGCTGCGGCGAGGCCCGCCGCCTGCTGCCCCGCCACGTCGCGAACGGCCTGCCGCACGAATCCGTCGGCGACCTGGTCGGCGTCAACAAAAGAGTCGAAGGCCGCGGCGTCGTCTCGCTCGGCGGCGTCGGCGAGCAGCGCGAGCGTGTAGGCCGGCGTGGTTTGAAAATAGAGCCAGCCGCCGGCGGCTGCGGCGGCGAGGGCGACGAGCGCGACGCAGAGCAGCAAGACGAGGCGTCGCCGTCTGCGCGGCGTCGGCGCAGTCGTCGGCGTCGGTGTCGAGTAGCGGCGCGGGAGCGTCGGCCAGGTTGGCTGGCCTCCGCCCGACGCGCCGCCTGAGCTTGTCGTCTGCGGCATCAGCCGATGTCCTGTGACTTGAGCGTGACGACCGTCGCGCCGACGAGGAGGAAGAACATGAGTGCGAGCGCGGCACTGTCGCCCCAGACGCTCCCCCACGGATGCAGAAAGTCTATGCGGTCGCTCAGGTCGGCGGGGATGGGGACGGCCTTCTTAACTTCCGGCGGCTCTTTCATGGCTGGTGCTTCCGGCTTCGGCGGCTCGGCTCGGCCCTCGGCCCTCGCCTTCGCGACTTCCGAAGGGTAGTCGTCCATCCGCTTTTTGAAGTCCGCGATATCCTGCTCGGCGCTCTTCTTGTAGTCGGCGATCCGTTGCTGCGCGTCCTTAATGTTCTCGTCGTTCTGATGCTCCACGTCCTTGTAGAGTCCGCGCCCCTCGTTTTTGGCGGAAGGCTCCGCGCCTTCGTCCCGGCCGCGCAGCACGTCGAGCGCGGAGAGGCGCTTCATCTCGTCGAACGCCCAGGTGGCCGGCATCGCCACGCCGACGACCTTCGAGACGCCCTTCGGCACATCCACCAGCCCGGAGAAGAGGATTTGCGGGATGAGGATGAGCGGCACGAGGCTTGTCGCCATCTCCGAAGTTTTGACTATCGCCGAGACGAACAGGCCGAGCGCGATGCCGACCAGGGCGGTCAGCATCATCACGAGCAGGAGCGGCAGCCCGTAATACTCGCCGGGCAGCTTCAACAGGTTCGCCGCGGCGAGCAGCTTCAGCGTGCCGACGAGCAGGAGGCACTGGAGTCCGACGACGAGCGAGAGCACCGCCAGCTTCGAGCCGACGTAAGGCAGCAGCCCGAGGTTGACCATCCGCTCGCGGTTGTAGACGGCGCGCTCGCGTATGATCTCGCGCGCCGCAATCGAAGTCCCGAACCAGACGGCGACGAGCGCGATAACGAAGTAGGGGAAGTCGCGCGGGCTTTTCTCGCCGACGACGAGCCACGTCAGCAGCGCGATGAGCGGGGCCTGGCCGAGCAGGATGAAGAGGTTCATACGGTCGCGGCTGAGGACTTCGAGATAGCGGCGCGCGAGGGTCTTCCACTGCCGCACGGAGTCCGTGACGCCGCGCGTCAGTCGAGCCGGCGCGGCGGGCTTCATCTGGTTCCGAAGCCCGGCGAGCTGCTGCTGGATGTGCTTGCGATAGTGCTCGGTCTGCTGGAAGCGGCGCTTCCAGTCTTCGGCCACGTCCTCGGCAATCTGCTCTCGCTCGGCCTTGCGCGCACGCTGCTGTTCGGGAGTGGCGGCGGCTGGTAGCGGCGAAAGTTTTTTGATGCGGACGCTGATCGGCTCTTCGAGCTTGTCGTAGAGTTCTTTGAAGCTCTGCGCCTTGACGTGCGAGAGCGCCTCGCCGGGCGGGCCGTAGAAGACGAGCTTGCCGCGCATGAGGACGACGATCTTGTCGAAGAGCTTCACGTTCTCCATCGCGTGCGTCGTCAGGATGACGGTGCGGCCCGACTCCGCGATCTGGCGGAAGAGCTTCATGATCTTCTCTTCGGTCGCCGGGTCGAGGCCGGAGGTCGGCTCGTCGAGGAAGATGACGGAAGGTCGCGTGATCAGCTCGACGGCGATTGAGACGCGCTTGCGCTGCCCGCCGGAGAGCTGTGCGACGGGCACGTCCCTGCGCTCCGAGAGTCCCGTCACGTCCAAAACCTCCGAGACGATCTGTTCAATCTCCGGCGCGGTCACGTCGCGCGACAGGCGCAGGCGCGCGACGTAGTAGAGCGTGCGGTAGACCGTCAGCTCGCGGTGGATGATGTCGTCCTGCGGCACGTAGCCGATGGACTGCTTGAGCGAGTCGAGGTGCTTGTAGAGGTCGAGGCGGTTGATGAGCACGTTGCCGCTGGTGGCGGGCCGCATGCCGTTCAGAGCGTCCATCAGCGTCGACTTGCCCGCGCCGGAGGGGCCGAGCAGACCGACGAACTCGTTGGGCTGGATGACGAGGTCGACGTTGTCGAGAAGCTTGAGGGTGCCCGCGCCGGAGTTGTTCCTGACGACCTTGGTGATGCCGACCACGTCGATGCGCGTCTTGGCGCGCGTGTCGAAGACGGCGACGCCGCGGCGGGGGTCGGTCTCAAACAGGAACGGGCCGATCTGCACCACGTCGGTCGGTTGCAAAAGCGTCTTGACGGCGATGCGCGCGCCGTTGACGAAGACGCCGTTGGTCGAGCCGAGGTCTTCGACGTAGACGCGGCCCTGCTCGCGCGAAAGGCGCGCGTGGCGGTCGGAGATTTGCAGGCCGTCGAGCTGTATGTCGCGCGACGCGCCGCGTCCCACTTCGAGGACGGGCTTCACGTCGAACGAGTGCGTGTGAATCAGCTCAAGCGAGACGGCCCCGCCCGGCTGTCCCGGCTGCGGGGCGCTGGGGCTGCCGCCTATCTGGAGTGTGGGCTGGCGCGTCGGCTGGGGCGGGTGCGCGGGGTCGTGGAAGATGCAGACGGGGCCGCCCGTGCCGAGCTGTATGAAGTCGCCCTCGAAGAGCGGCGTGGGGGCGCGGACGCGCCGCTTGTTGTGGAAAGTCCCGTTGAAGCTGCCGAGGTCGGAGAGGACGAACTGCCCGTCCTTGCGCCTGATCTCGGCGTGACGGCGCGAGACCACCGCCGCGTCGGCCTCGATCCTCACCTCCATGTCTGAGCCGCGACCGAGGCGCATCACGTCGCGGTCAATCTTGAAGTTCTGGAGATGCCCCTTGGCGCTGTTGACCAGCTCGATGTAGGGGCCGGTGGGCGTCGAAGGAGTCGGCGGCGCGGGCTTCGGCTGCAGCGGCGGAGGCTGCGGCGTCGGTTGCGGCGTCGGCGCGGGGGCGGGCTGCGGCTTGACGTTCTGCGGGGCAGGCGCGGGCTGCGGCTGCGGGTTTGGTTGTGACTGAGGTTGGGGCTGCGGATTTGGTTGTGGCTTCGGTTGCGGTTGAGGCTGCGGCTGGACGGCGGGCGACTGCTCGATGCGGACGAGGCGGATGGCGGGGCCGCCCGTGCCGAACTGCATGAGCGAGCCTGCGCGCACTTCGGTCGGCTGCGTGATGCGGCGACCGTCAACGTATGTGCCGTGGCTCGATCCAAGGTCTTCGAGCACGCAGCGCCCGTTCTCCGAGCGGAGCTCGGCGTGGCGACGCGAGACCATAGACCACGCGGGGTGGTCGAAAATCATCTGGCACTCGGCCTTGTCGCGCCCGATTCGGATGACTGCGCGCTCAATGCCGTGTTCGGGCTGCAACTGCCCGCCGCGCTCCTCCGCGATGAATATCTTCATACGTCACCTTTAAGTGGGATAGAAGGCTCCGGGAGCGGCGACCCCGCAGCCGCGGGTCTGTCCCGACGCGCCTGGCAAAGCCCCCGAAAAATTTCGTGAAGGCGCTTGGCCGAAGGAAAGATATGAAACAGCAGTGAGTGGCGCGGCAGCCTTTTC
>JALZHC010000807.1 GCA_030914105.1 Acidobacteriota bacterium | reverse complement strand
CGTCAGAGCTGTGCGCATCGGGTGAAAAATTAACAAGGATGGACAGGATTAGATGATTATCCTGTCCATCCTTGTTAATTTTTATCATGCCGCCGCAGACCCGCGAGGCTTCCGCTCGCGGTACTGTACAAATGCGCGCCCTCCGCGGCGTCGAACCGGCTCACGCCTTCGTGCCTTTCCGCCGCGACTGTGGTAGCTTTACCGCGAATCCGCCGCGCAGAGAATCCGCCTCTCACGCCGGCCCCGAACCCGAATGACGACGACGCACGCCACGCCGATGCTGCGGCAGTACCAGGAGCTGAAGCGTCAGCACCCCGGCACGCTCCTCTTCTTCCGCCTCGGAGACTTCTACGAACTCTTCTTCGAGGATGCCATCACGGGCGCGCGCGAACTGGAGATCACGCTCACCGCGCGCCACAAGGAGCGCGGCCAGCCCATCCCCATGTGCGGCGTGCCGCACCACTCGGTCGCCGGCCACGTCGCGCGCCTCATACGCAAGGGCTACCGCGTCGCCATCTGCGAGCAGACCGAAGACCCCTCGAAGGCAAAGAAGCTCGTGCGCCGCGAGGTCGTGCGCGTCATCACGCCGGGGACGGCGATTGACCCTAGCCTGGTCGAGGCCAAAGAGACGGTCTACCTCGCCGCCGTCTGCGGCGCGGGCGAGACCTTCGGCGCGGCCTTCCTCGATCTCTCGACCGGAGAGTTCCGCGCCACCGAACTCTCCGGCGCGGAGGCATGGGCGCGCATACGCGCCGACATCGAATCCTACGCGCCGCGCGAGCTTCTCTTCCCCTCCTCGCTCGCCCCGCTCATCAAAGACGCTTACACAGGCCGCGGGCCGCGCACGGCCCCGCTCCCGCTTTCAGTAGAGCTGAAGGGTGAAGCGCACTCTAAAGAGTCGAAAGGCGCGGGCGCGTCGGACGAGTCGGAGAGCGACGACACGTCGAAGAGTGTGGGCATCTCGCAGAGCGAGCCTGCGCCGCTTGCGCGCATCACGCCCGCCGAGCACGCCGCGCAGGCCGCAGACGGCATCGCGCTCACGCCGCTCGACGAGTGGCTCTGGGAGCCGACCTCTTGCGCCTCTCTCCTGCTCGAACAGTTCGGCGCGCGCACGCTCGAAGGCTACGGCTTAGGCGGCAAGGTCGCCGCGGTCAGCGCCGCGGGCGCGTGCCTGCGCTACGCGCGCGAGACGCAAAGAGACGCCGCCGCGCACGTCACCGACCTCCAATTCTTCGAGACGCACGACCACCTTGTTCTCGACGCCGTCACCTGCCGCAACCTCGAACTCTTCGAGTCGCAAGGCGCGAACGCGCGCGGCGCATCGCTTCTCGCCGTCCTCGACGCGACGGCGACGGGGATGGGCGCGCGCCTTCTACGCTCCTGGATGCAGCGCCCTTCCGTCCGGCGCGGCGAGATCGAGTCGCGGCTCGCGGCGGTCGAAGACCTGCACCGCTCGCAGATTTTGCGCGACCGCGTGCGCGCGCTGCTCAAAGAAGTCTCCGACCTCGAACGCCTGACCGCCCGCATCAACATGGGCACGGCCACGCCGCGCGACCTCTGCGCGCTGCGCCGCTCCCTGAACCAAGTCCCCTCAATCCGGCAGGCTTTATCGGACGCGCGGGCGTCGCTCATCCAGGTCATCGTCGAGAACGCGGACGAGTTGCCGGACGTGCGTGAACTCATCGCGCGCTCGGTCAGCGACGACCCGCCCGTCAACTTCACGGAAGGCGGCGTCATCCGCGAAGGCTTCGACGCGGAACTCGACGAGCTTCGCTCCGTCAGTCGCGACGCCAAGCGGACAATCGCCGCGCTCGAAGCGCGCGAGCGTGCGCGCTCCGGCATACAGTCTCTGCGCATACGCTTCAACAACGTCTTCGGCTACTTCATCGAAATCTCGAAGGCCGCCGCCGCGCGCGCGCCCGCAGACTACGAGCGCCGCCAGACGCTCTCAAACGCCGAGCGCTTCACGACGCCGGAGCTGAAAGGTTGGGAGCAGAAGGTTCTCGGAGCCGAAGGGCGCATACTCGAAATCGAGACGCGCCTCTTCGGCGAGGTGCGCTCTCAGGTCGCGCGTGAGACTCGACGTCTTCAGGCGACGGCGCGCGCCCTCTCGTTGCTCGACTCGCTCGCCTCGCTCGCCGAAGTCGCGGCTCGCAGGCGCTACCGCCGCCCGGTTCTGCACGACGGCGACGAGCTGGAGATAAAGGCCGGTCGTCATCCCGTCATCGAGGCCATCGGGGAGGCGCAGTTCGTCCCGAACGACCTCTACCTGAACAACTCAACCGACCGCCTGCTCATCATCACAGGCCCGAACATGGGCGGCAAGTCAACGCTCCTACGGCAGACGGCCATCATCGCTCTGTTGGCGCAGATGGGTTCGTTCGTCCCCGCCGAGCACGCGCGGCTGCCCGTCTTCGACCGCATCTGGACGCGCGTCGGCGCATCGGACGATCTCGCGCGCGGGCGCTCGACCTTCATGGTCGAGATGACCGAGACCGCCTCGATCCTCCACAACGCCACGCCGCGCTCGCTCGTGCTCTTAGACGAGATCGGGCGTGGCAC